>JAZOBL010000015.1:0-8078 GCA_045595945.1 Faecousia sp. | reverse complement strand
GAGCACACGGGTCAGCGCCGTCTTAAAGCCGGTCTCGTGCATACCGCCCTCAGGAGTACGGACATCGTTTGCAAAGGACTGAATGGTCTCATTGTAGCTGTCGTTATACTGAATGGCGATTTCGGCGCTGGCGTCATCCTTTGTACCGTACATATAGATTACGTCGGTATGAATGGCTGTTTTTTTCTTGTTGGTAAAGGTGACAAATTCCCGGATACCGCCCTCATAGTACATGGTTTCCGTCTGTACCTCATCTTCCCGGGCATCGGTGATGGTGATGGACAGACCTGCGTTCAGGAAAGCCTCCTCACGCATACGCTCGTGAAGGATTTCATAGGAATAAATCACATCGTCGAACATCTCCGGATCCGGCTGGAAGGTGACCTCCGTACCGGTCTTTTCCGTGTTGCCCACGATGGTCATCTCCTGGGTGATATGACCCCGGGAGAACTTCATCTCATGGATCTTGCCGTTTTTATAGACCCGGGCGGTGAGGCTCTCGGACAGGGCGTTTACTACAGACGCGCCCACGCCGTGCAGGCCGCCGGAGACCTTATAACCGCCGCCGCCGAACTTACCGCCGGCGTGAAGCACCGTGAAGACAACCTCCAGCGCGGGCTTGCCGGTCTGGGGCTGGATATCCACGGGGATACCCCGTCCGTCATCGGTGACAGTGATGGAGTTGCCGGGGTTGATGGTGACGGTGATATGCTTGCAGTACCCTGCAAGGGCCTCATCGATGGAGTTGTCCACGATCTCATACACCAGATGGTGCAGGCCGCTGGAGGAGGTAGAGCCGATGTACATACCGGGTCTCTTCCGGACTGCCTCCAGACCCTCCAATACCTGAATTTGAGAGCCGCCGTATTCTTGGGTTACCTTGGTTTCTTCAGACATAAAATGCCTCCTATACTTGATTGCCAAAGCCTCCCCTATGTAAGGGAAGGTGGCTGCCCAAAGGGCAGACGGAGGGGTTGTTACAATCCCCCAGTCACGGCTGCACCGTGCCAGTCCCCTTTACACAAGGGGGCCTTTTATTTGTCCATTGTCAATTTCTATGGTCTTCCCTAAATCGGTGAACCTGCCCGGTTCGCAGCAGGTGATAAACACCTGTCCGGTGCCGATCTGGTTCAGCACAAAGTCCTGCCGGCCGGGATCCAGCTCGGACAGAACATCGTCTAAAAGTAAGATGGGATATTCTCCGCTCTCTTTCTTCATCAATTCCCGCTGGGCAAGCTTCAGGCTGATAGCCGCCGTCCGCACCTGCCCTTGCGAGCCAAAGGCTTTTAAGGAGATCCCGGAAAGGGTCACATCAAAATCGTCCTTATGAGGTCCTGTCAGACAGGAGCTGCTCTCCAGCTCCGCCCGGTGGTGGCTTTGCAGGTGCTCCTGCAGTTGCTCTTCCAGAGTAGATACCGGGGCAAAGGGGTCTGTTACTGTGGACACCGTCCGGTACTGCAAAGAGAAATCCTCCACGCCACCGGAAAAATGGCCATGGAACACCCCGGCCTCCCGGCCCAGACCCTCAAAAAACCTTGCCCGGTAAGAGATGATCAGCGCTCCCACCTGACACAGCCGGGCATTGTACTCCGGCAGAATTTCCAGAAGGGCGGGATTCTCGTGGCGGTCTTTCAAAATCCGGTTTTTCTGCTCCAAGATCCGGTGATATTCGTTCAGCGCCGCCTCATAGTTGGGCCGCAGCTGGGAGATGGCTGCATCCGCCAGCCGCCGCCGAGGGGCAGCACCGGCCTTGAGCACCATCAGATCCTCCGGGCAAAACAGCACCGATTGCAGCACCCCCGCAATTTCCGCGGCGGTCTTTTTCTTTGACCCGTTGTGGTACAGCTGCCGGGGTCTTGCCCGGTCAAACAGCACCCACCGCAGGCTTTGTTCCCGCTCCTGTGAAAAAACATTTCCTTCGATCTGGGCAAATTCCGCACCAAAGCGCACCAGCTCCGCTGCCTTCTGGGTGCGAAAGCTCTTGCCGCTGCCTAAAAAGCCGATGGCTTCCAGCAGATTGGTCTTTCCCTGGGCGTTGCGCCCCACGATCAGATTTACGGAAGGGTCAAAGCATAAGGAAAACTCCTCATAATTGCGAAAATTTTCCAACCGGATATCATTCATTTTCATGGCTGCACATCCGATAAATACCGCCCATGAAGGAGAAGGTGTCTCCGGGGTACAGCTTTTTGCCCCGCATGGTGCACACTTCCCCGTTGACCTTCACCCGTCCGTCCAGAATCAGCTGTTTAGCTTCTCCACCGGAATACACCACATTGGCGTATTTCATGGCATCCTGCAGCTTGATAAACTCCGTATGGATGGTAACAGGAACGGCGTTATCCTTTTTGGTCACAGTTACTTTCATAAATCAAAAACCTTTCTGGTTTGATCAGTTACTCTTGATTCGTACAGGTAGAACCATATAAGCAAAATCATGCTTGTCGTCCACAGGTGTCAGCACGATGGGGCTGAGGCTGTTGGTCAGCTCCAGACAGACTTCCTCAGAGGGAACCGCCCGCAATGCGTCCGCCAGATACCGGACATTGAAGCCGATTTCCAGCTCCTTACCGTCGCCGGCCACGGAGCAGCGGTCTTCCGCCGCGCCGATGGTAGTATTGGTCCGCAGCTGCAGCTCCTGATTGGAGAAAATACAGCGGACGGGACTCTTATATTTTTCAGAAACGATCAGACCCACACGCTCAATAGAGGAGGCCAGATCCGCCACATGGGCTGCCAGCTTTAGCGGAGATCCTGTGGGAATAACTTTCCGCCAATCCAAAAATTCTCCCTCCAGCAGACGGCAAATCAGGGTCGCACCGCCGATCTGGAACAAAATGTGTTTACCGCCAAGAGTAAAGGCGACGGTTTCGTCGCAGTCCTGCAGAATTTTTTCCACTTCCTTTAAGCTCTGGGCAGGGACAACAAAGGAAAGTGTTCTGCCAAGTCCCTCTTCGTGATAGGTGCGCCGAGCCAGACGGAATCCGTCCACAGCAATGGCTGATACAGAATCATTTTCCACTTCAAACTTCACGCCGGTGTGGATGGGTCTGCCCTGATTTTCAGAAACCGCAAAAATAGTGCCGTTGATCAGCTCCTTCATTGCCTTCTGGGGGATGCGGATGCTCTTGCCGTCACCGATGTCCGGCAGCTCCGGATAATCGTCGGCAGACTCGGCAGAGATGGTAAAAGAGGCATACCCCGCCCGGATAGAGACCTTCAGGTTATCGTCCACCACCACTGTGACAGGGCCTTCCGGCAGACGGCGAATAATGTCGCCGAAGAGCTTGGCAGGCAGGACACACTCACCGGCATCGGAAACTTCTGCTTCAATCAAATAGGTGATGGCCGTCTCCATGTTATAGCCGGTAAGGCTCAGACCATCCCCCGCCCGGCAGAGGATTCCCTCAATGGCAGACAGGGCGCTTTTCTGGGCAACGGTACGACCGGTGATATTCAAGCCGGCAACCAGCATACTTTTTTCACAGGTAAAACGCATAACGAAAACCTCTTTCTTTGTAAGATAAAAGAATATAAATATAAAAATAGATAAATTAGGTAGTAACAATAGCAGTAGTAAGAAAATATGTGGAAAAGTGGAATTTGTCTTACACAGGCAAGGACTTTTTTTCCACAGTAGCCTTGTGAAAAGTTATATCTTTTCAACAGGGGTTGTGTAAGAAAAATTTTTATTTTCTTTTCCACAGAAAATTCATCCACAATCCACAGGGTCTGTTAATAAATTCAGAGACAGGAATTGATGTTTGCTGTAATATCTCGGATATGGTTCTGCAGATTGTTATCGTTATCCTTCAGTGCCTGTTCCACCTTCTTGATGGAGTAAAGCACCGTGGAGTGGTCTTTATTCAGCTCTTTGCCGATGTCCGGGGTGGACAGGTTGGTCAGCTTCCGGATCAGATAGATTGCCACTTGTCGGGCCTCAGCAGTTCCCTTATTTTTCAGCGTACCCCGGAGCACAGACTCGTCCACCGAGTAGAACTTGCACACTTGATTGATGATCAGATTTGGAGTAGGCAGGGCATTGCCGTCGCCGCTCTTGAACATATCATCAATGGCCCGGGAGATGTTGGGAAGATCCAGGGGCATATTGTTTAAGTCCCGGTAGGCCATGATCTTCTTGACCGTACCTTCGATCTGCCGCACATTGTTGGTCACATTCACGGCAATATAGTTGCAAACCTCATCGGAAAGCTCCAGACCCAAAGAGGCGGCCTTAGTCTTGATAATAGCCATGCGGGTCTCATAATCCGGCGCTTCGATGGAGGCAAGCAGGCCCCACTCGAACCGGGTACGCAGACGGTCCTCCAAAGTCAGCATATCGCTGGGCTTCCGGTCGGAGGTCATGACGATCTGCTTGTGCTCTTCGTAGAGTTTATTGAAGGTATGGAAGAACTCCTCCTGGGTGGAGTCCTTACCGGCAATGAACTGGATATCATCGATCAAAAACAGATCCGACTCCCGGTATTTACTGCGGAATTCAATGTTCTTACCGGTCTGGATGGCGTCGATCAACTCGTTGGTGAACTGGTCACCCTTGATATACACCACATTGGCGTTGGGATTCTGCTTTCGGATGCCATTGGCAATGGCGTACAGCAGGTGGGTCTTACCCACGCCGGGAGGGCCGTAAATAAACAGGGGGTTGTACACCTGACCCGGGGTGTTGGTCACTGCCAAGGCTGCGCCGTGGGCGAACCGGTTGGAAGGACCAACCACGAAATTATCAAAATTAAACTGGGGGTTAAAGTCCATGGTGTTGACCCGGCTGTCCTTATTCCGGTAGGCCTGCAGCTCCTGATCGCCGTAGACGATCAGCTTGGCATCGGAATTGAAGATTTCCTTCAGGGCGTCCTGAATATATTCGGTGCAGCGCCGGCGGATGATATCCCGGCGAAAATCCGAGGCGGAATACAGGATCAGATTCTCCTCATTCAGCTCCACTACTTCCGTATCGTCAAACCAGGCGGACACAGTAACGGCACCCAGCCGCTCCTCCATGTGACCCAAAACCTTTGCCCAAACATAGGCAGATGAATACATAAGGTCAGTCTCCTTTCTCTCTTACAAAAACTCTGAAAACAGCAAGATTTCAGCCGAAAAATGCGCACAATTTCTCACCCTAAATTTTATCACAGAATGGGGTAAAAAACAAGGGTTTTTTCCACAGATACAATTAAAAAAAGATTTGGGAAAAACCCTCCTTTGCCCTTCAGTCTGTCAGAAACACCATACCACAGACTTTCTAAAAAATCTTCCCAAGATTTTCCCAACCTAATGAGAAAGTATGGCACATCTTTTTGGAGAATCGGTTTGTTTCTTAAACAAATCGTAAACTCTCGGTATTGGTGGTTGAAAAATACGAAAAAGGTCAATATAATAACACCAGAAACCAATAAAAGGGGAACACTATGAACGGATTCAATTACTGGCTGCGCAATTTCCGGGCCAGAACCGCCGCCGGGCTACGCCGGTTTATGATAGGTCGCTACGGCACGGATAAACTCAATAGCGCCATTTTGTGGGCAGGTGTCATCGTATGTCTGCTGGGTCTGTTTATAAAAGTGCCCTTAATCGACCTTTTGCTCACCGTCCTCTCCTACGGCCTGATGTTCTGGGCCATCTTCCGGATGCTGTCCCGGAATACCTACAAGCGCTATCAGGAGAACCGGAAGTTTTTGCGGCTGAAGGACCGGCTGAAGGACCGGGAGCACCGCTATTTTGACTGTCCCTGCTGCCGGCAGCCGGTGCGGGTGCCCAAGGGAAAAGGAAAAATTTCCATCACCTGCCCGAAGTGCGGGGAGAAATTCATCAAGAAAACCTAGAAAACGGGCGCAAACGGGCGTTACCTCCATAGGGAGTGTTGCCCAAAAGCGCCCGTTTTTACTTGACACCGGGCAATTGCCCGGGTAAACTGAAAGAAAAAGAACCGCTTCGGCAGAAAGGAAGATCCCAATGAAAACATGGAAACTGGTGCAATATGACCCCTATCTGCAGGCATTTTCCGCAGATTTGGACTTACGGATGGACCATTACCGTAAGACGCTTTCCCGGATCCTGCCGGAGGGCGCTTCTTTGTCTGACTTTGCCAATGGCCATGCCTACTTCGGTTTTCATAAAGAGGAAGACCGCTGGGTCTACCGGGAGTGGGCGCCGGGGGCAGAGGGGATGTATCTGACCGGCAGCTTTTGCCACTGGGATCGCACTGCCTACCCTATGGAAAAAAGGGAAAACGGCGTTTGGGAGCTGTCTTTGCCCAGAGACACCCTCCGTGACGGGGATATTGTCCGCACCTTGGTTGTGAGCAACGGACAGGTTCTGGAGCGGATCCCCCTGTATGCAAACCGGGTTTTACAGAACCCGGAGAACAACTCGTGGGACGCGGTGATCTATGACCCGGAAGAGGTTTTCTGCTGGACAGATGCAGGCTTCAAGCCTAAGCAAAAACTGTTTATCTATGAGTGCCACATCGGCATGGCCCAGGAAGAGGGCAAGGTGGGCAGCTATGAAGAATTCCGGGTGAATATCCTGCCCCGGATCCGGGACTTAGGCTACAACACCATCCAAATCATGGCCATTATGGAGCATCCTTACTATGCCAGCTTTGGCTATCAGGTGACCAATTTCTTCGCCGCCTCCTCCCGGTACGGCCGGCCGGAGGAGCTGAAACGGCTGATTAACGACGCCCATAGTATGGGCATCGCGGTGCTGCTGGATGTGGTCCACTCCCACGCGTGCCTGAACACCCGGGAGGGGATCAACCAGTTTGACGGCACGGACTACCAGTTCTTCCACAAAGGACTCCGGGGTCACCACCCCGCCTGGAACACCCGGTGCTTTGATTACAGTAAGCCGGAGGTTCTGCATTTTCTCCTGTCCAACCTGAAATACTGGATGGAGGAGTATCACTTTGACGGCTTCCGGTTCGACGGCGTGACCTCCATGCTCTACCATGATCACGGTCTGGGGGTGGCCTTCACCGATTACAGCAAATATTTCTCCATGAATACAGAACTGGACGCGGTGGCATACCTGCAGCTGGCAACCCAATTGGTGCGGCAGGTAAACCCCAACGCCATTTTGATCGCCGAGGATATGTCTGCCCTGCCGGGTCTGTGTGTACCCATCAAAGACGGCGGCGTGGGCTTTGACTATCGCCTTGCCATGGGTGAGCCGGATCTGTGGATCCGCCTGCTGAAGGAAGTTCCCGATGAGCACTGGGATCTGCACAAGATCTACTATGAAATGACCGTCCGACGGCCCAAAGAGAAGGTCATCGGCTACTGCGAGTCCCACGATCAGGCGCTGGTGGGGGACAAGACCATCATGTTCCGGCTGTGCGACAGCCAGATGTACTGGAACATGAGCAAGGACAGCCACAACATGATCGTGGACCGGGGCATGGCCCTGCACAAGCTGCTGCGACTGATCACCATGACTCTGGGCGGTGAGGGCTACCTGACCTTCATGGGCAACGAATTCGGTCATCCGGAATGGATCGACTTTCCCCGGGAGGGTAACGGCTGGAGCTACCACTACTGCCGCCGGCAATGGTCGTTGGCAGATGATCCGAATCTGAAATATCAGTACCTGAACGCCTTTGAAAAGGCGGCGGTAAAGCTCTGCAAGTCTAACCGGGTGCTGGGCGGTAAGGAACAGCAGCTGTGGGTGGACAACACCGCCAAAACGCTGATTTATAAGAAAGGCGGGGCGGTTTTTGCCTTTAATTTCCACCCCAACGCGTCCTATGAGGGCTATTTTGTCCCCACCCCGGAGGCGGGCACATACGAAGTAATCCTCTCCACCGACGACTTCTGCTTCGGCGGCTTCGGACGGGTGTACCACCAGCGTTATGAGACGGTGCAGGAGAACGGCAAAACAGGCATCCGCCTATACCTGCCCAGCCGCACCGCCGCAGCACTGAAGAAAGTCAAATAAATCATAACCACCGGCCGTGCCGGTGGTATGCACTAGCCCCCTTAGGGCCTTTTACTAGCCGAGCCTATAGGCTCATCGAACTATTTTTCGCTTGCGTGTTCTGCCCTACCACCGCAGATGCG
>JAZOBL010000014.1:0-9417 GCA_045595945.1 Faecousia sp. | reverse complement strand
CTTGGGGATCTGCTCGGCTGCGGCGGTGCTATCCAGGATGATTTGTGACAGGATGGTATCTGCACGACCGCAGATCCGGCAGTTCACATTGTTCTTGATCTGACCGGAAAGGATATTGGCATCCGGACGCTGTGTGGCAAGAACCAGGTGGATACCAAAGGCACGGCCCTGTCTAGCGATCATGGAAAGCTTGCTTTCAATCTTGCCAACGATTTCCTTCTGATCTTTGGTCAGACCGGTTTTGTCCAAGACCTCCGCAAGTTCGTCACAGGCGAAGATATACCGTGGCAGGTCTTCTCCTGTGACCTCGTTATAGCGGTCAATGTTGGGCTGCCCAGAGGCTGCCAACATGGCTTTGCGCCTCTGCAGCTCGTCCACAAGCTCTGTAAGGAGCGCAAGCGTCGATTCCTCCTCAATGCACATCCGACATTGCTTGTGCCATACCGGTGGGAAATCCACACCGCCCTTGAAATCAGCAATGCAGACGATAGCGCCTTTCTTGATTGCCTGCAAGAGGAGTAGCTTCAGCAAAACACTTTTACCGCTGCCGGTAGAACCGCCCAAGAGAATATGCGGGACTTTTACAAGATCTACAGTGACCGGTCCGGTAAAACTCTCACCCAAAGCCAGTACAAAGGGGTTGTGGGAAAGGTATTTATCGTTCCATTCTATCACTTCCGGTAGATCTGTTCTGGCAGGAACAGTGTAAAGCAGAACCCGACTCTTTCCAGACCCATATTTCATCTTGACGATGGTAATGTCCAGGATCGTCTCAATGGCTGCCTGCTTGTCCTCCCAGGTCTTCAGGGGTATGCCTTGACTGCTGAACTCCCAGACTGAAATACGGGGATTCTGTTTATCCCTGTACTTCCGTTTTAGGGCAGGAACCATATCAGTATGGTTCACAAGCCCGATACTCCGCAGCTGATCCTGGGCCGCCTTCTTTCCAAGAGGAAACAGAATGAGTATGGTGAGGAACACACCTCCAACCAGGAGGTACACAGTAAGGATGTGTTGTATAACAAAGCTGGCTATAGGCGAAAGTAATGCGGTGGTCTCAGCGGTCAGTGCGATCTCATCCTGTTTACTCCATACCAGGATTGCACCGAGGATATAGAGGGCGACGAAAATCAGTTTCACAGTCGCATCGGAGGTGGAACTGGGTCTGGGGAGATGCTCCCGGAGACTGGAACGGCGTTGCAGCCGTTCCTTTTCAAACCGTCTCATGAGGAACCTCCCGGATGGTGCCATCCTTCCGGAATTCTGTTACCGTGTGGATCCGTCGAAGAAACGCATTCCAGGTTTCCAACTTATCTCTCTGGATCTTTGGGTATTGCTGATCCAAGGGAATGTTGGAGGTGATGTACACTTCGGTATAGCAGGCGATCCGGTCGTGATACCGGGCAGGAAGCATCAATGGATAGATATCCAAAAAGTTCAGCATTGCTGCAATAGGTATTTGGTAATGAAATTCCTCAAACACCAACACAGACTGCCCCTTATAGGAATCAAACTGGACATTACCGTTAGCGGGGTAATTGGTAATACGACAGATCTCTTCCGGAGGGTGCTTTTCGTAGATGCTCCGGGTCTTGCCGGTACCACTATCTCCGTAGAGATAATGGACTTTGATAAACCGGTTTTCGGTTAAATACTTTTCAAACCGGATATCTTGACGGAGCTTATCAATGTGTTCCAGATGGAAAGCAAAGCTGGGATCAATAGCAAGGATCTCCTGATTACTCATGCCATCCTTAACACATTGCAGAAGCTTTGCGTATTTGGGACTTTTCTCAGAAGCCTCATCGGGTAATTCACCGAACTCCTTGAACGTGCCTTCCACACTGGTTTCGGATTTGCGGGTTTCCGCCCACTTGCCTTCCTTGCGGATGTATGCTCGATTATCCGCGGCTGTTCCATTAGCCTTGTCAATGTGGGCCGTAGGAAACCGCTTCTTGACCGTGCCGAACCGCATAGGCGAGGATGAGTAGAGGAAAACGTGCGTGTGATATGTCCCGGATTCACCGATCTCGTCCGCCAGGCATAGATAGTCCGGATTGAACTTCTGTGCGCGGTCGATGATCTCATCGTGGGACATACCGTGGTCCAGGGGATTATTGATGGTCAACAGCCACTTGCGTGACTGGATTTGATTTTCATGCATAGCATTTTCTCCTTTTTTGCTACCGCTACATCGCTCGCATAGGTAATACTAACCTATGCGAGCGGGGACGCTCCCGCGTGAGGCCGGGGGATATTTTTCTTTAGGGAAAAATATTAACCCCCAGCCAGCCCGCGGGCGTGTCCACAGCGAACAGGTGGAATTAATCCACAGGGAAGATGCCGCTGGCCTTAGCAGAGAACTGGAGCTTGCCCTGAGACTCATAGCCGGTCACGACCAGGTCGGTAAACTCCACATCCACAAAGCCTTCCGGCTGTTCCATTTGCTGAGGTCCGTCGATGCGCACACTCAGTTTCTCCAGACGATGTTCCGCCAGGCACACCACATAGCGGTAGCCGGTAACGGTCTCAGTCCGTTTGCCGTCCTTATACTCGTAGGCAGGCATCACATCAACCAGCAACATTTTACGGCCCAAACTGGCCGGGTCGATCCGAAGATCACGGATATTTAACATAGGATCATCTCCCAAACATAGAAGTACTGCCATCGGCCGATAGCAGCCTTAGTAGTCATGAGCTCCTTGACTGACCCTATGGTAACATGCCATCTACCCTCGAATGCCTCACATGTGAGTCATTTTGAAAAAGTTGCAAAAATTTTTCCGCCATCCCTATTCAACTAAGGGATGGCGGAAGATTTAACTGGCGTCAGAATCAAACAGCGTAGGCAAACCGGCTTCTTCAAGTTCCATATCTGCAGCTGCTATCGGTTGTCTATTGGCAATACATTTCCACCAGATCTTTCGTTCTGGGAAGGCGGCGTCATATAATTCTCTAGACTTTTCAAGCCCAAGATCCAATGCCATACAAATCTTCACAACCGCTTCCTCGGTAGTATGATATCTACCACCGCGGTTGTCTGTGTTGGCAATCATTCGGCCTATTGTAGCTCTGGATAAACCAGTTTCTGCGGCGAGGACTTTTTGTGTCTTTTTTCTCAGTTTCATATACTGATATAGAAGATCTCCAAAATTATTATTCGTGTTGGGGCTTTGCTTTGGTGTCTTGACACTCAAAGCGATTCCCTCAGAACGTTATTTCGTGTTAGGACCCTGCGGGCCGGAGGTGGTCCGTGTGGTTTGTTTACGGACTGCTTGGTGGATATTTGAATTTAGGTCAAATACCATAAGCAACCACCTCCTTCGTGAAATTGCGTCAATGTGAATAGTCTTACTATCCACCTCCGACGCGCAAAGCCCTTCACTCTAGCTGTCATATAGATACAAAAAGAGTACAGTCAAAAATGGCTGTACTCTTACTGTATGATGCTTGCGCATCTCATGTATGGAATTATTACAGTCTCTGCAGTGTCATTTAGGCATAGGAATACCCTATGAGACTTGGAGACTGTGTTTTGCCAACGCAAAACTAAGATACTGTAGTAGTCATTGTTGTTTGGCGCAAGCTTTCTCGGCGGTCAATAAAATCATCCCTACTTGAATGGGCATAGTTCTCCCATAGTGGGTAGAAGGCAGGGAAACGGTTAGAGAATCTTGCTTGTTCAAACAAAGAAAACTCTATATCCACCCGAAAGGGCATAGTACCCCCAGGAGGACTCGGCGGCGTTAACGATCATTTCGACCGGGTAGATTGGGCTTTTTCCCGCAAATAGTGCAGAAGGGGTTACCGTCATCTACCAACGCGGCAACCATAAGCATCAGCAAGTTAACGATCATTTCGACCGGATAGATTTGCCTATTTCTGCAAATAGTGCAGAAAGCAGTTGCCGTCGTCTATCAACAGGGCAACCTTCGAGCTAGCATCCTGTGTCTTGCCAACGCAAGACTAATAAACATGTAGTGAAGAAGTTTTTGTACCTCAAAAAAGGGCACAGCATCCCTAGGGAGGTCAGAGGACGTTGACGATCATTTCGACCGGGCAGATTGACTTTCTCCTGCGGGTAGTACAGAAGGCGGTTGACAACACCTGCCGGATTGGCAACCAAAGTTCGGAAACTGTGGCGGTCTCAGACTATAAATACGTCTGATTTGACTATGCAAATTCAGAAACGTATCAAACCCATATGCCTGTAACTCCAGATCACACACCGACCGCATAAATGGTGCTGGCAGATATAAGAGCGAACAAAGAGAATTCCTCACAGTGCCTTGATCCCCCGCACAACCCACAGCAGATCAAGACCTATGTAATCTTTGTTAATGCTATTATACCACAATTTTCTTAATATGGAAGAAAACTTTTTATGAACAAATATCTACTATATGCCGTATAGTACAAGAATAATTAAAATTAAGATCCTTTAGTAAAAGTCATAAAAAACATAAAATCCCGGGGCAGTTCAAATGAAATGTCCCGGGATTTTAGATTTGGGTTAAATCAGTTTGCTAAGGGGTATTTTTTCATCACAACAAGTGCAACCGCAGCGCCGCCTGCAAGGCAGAGAGGCACTACAATCAGCAGCACCCACCAGGGGATACCGCCAGACTTTTCCGTGTCAGTGGGCTCCTGAGGCTCTGTAGGTTGTATTGTTGGTTCGCTGGGTGCAGTGCTGGGTTCTGTAGACGGTTCGGTAGGCTCCGTGCTGCCATCGTGAGCTGCAGCCCGCTTGGCGATGACGGTATAGACCTTTTGGGTGCCGTCCTCGGCGGTACAAATCACCTTGACTTCATTGTCTGCACCAGCAACAAGATCGCTACCGCCTTCCACAGCCACACTTGCTTTGCTGTCTGCTGCAGAACCACTAACAGTGACGTTCTCTGTTTCGTAGGGCAACCAGATTACATACTGGGTGTTCTCAGCACTGAATACAGGAGATAGCAAGAAACCTTCAACAGCAATGCCGGATAGATTGTTGTTTGAACTAGGAACATAATTCGGGTCCTGTGCACGTTTTACAGAAATTGTATAGGTTTTTGTTGCTCCGTTTTCTGCTGTAACCGTGATTGTAACATTGGTAGTTCCATTAGGCGTCAGGTTTGGACTGTTTACGGAAACCTTTGCCTTACCGTCAGCTGCTGTTGCGGATACATTCAGTTTGGAAACCTCAAAGGGAACACTTGCACTGTAATTGGTCGTTCCTGCAGAGAAGGCAGGAGAAATCGTTGCATTGCTTACAGTGAGACTTGCCAAATTGTTATCTGTAGACAAAGGTGCTGCAATTGTGGTGGAGTATGTAACCGTACCAACATTTGCATCGGCATTACCATCAGACGCTGTAACACCTGTGTAAGAAATCTTAATATTGGTTCCTGCTGCAACAGAGTTCACCTTAAAAGTAACGGTAAACAAAGTCTTATTGCCGTTGATCGGACTACTCAGGTTATTGTCGTAGGCAACGAAATTATTTCCGTTGAATTCAACGGCCCAAGGAGAGCCAATTTTTTGAGAAGTTCCAGTCATAGTAACCTGGCTGCTATCGTAGGACAGTGTACCGGACGCGCCAAAAATTCCGCTGCCATTCAGGTTAAAATTCAGAGTGATGGTATCACCGGCACGAACTGTGCCGGGACCCGTTAAACTTGCACTTGCGCTCGCTGCCGAAACAGTCAGTGGAAGCATCAGTGCAACACATAGAATTATTGCTGTTAAAAGTGAAACTATTCTTTTCATAGGTAACCTCTTTCTCCTTTGGATTACAAAGCAACCAAAGATTTCTTATCGGGGATGACTGCAACTACTTGAGTATAGTTCAGTGTAGAAACAGTTTTGTCTGCAGCACTTGTTGTGTATTCTGTCGTTACAGTTGTAACACTTGCTTCAGGTTCTACGGAAGCGGTGCTGAGTTGTTGTGCAGTTGCATTAACGCTTCTTGGTTCTACATTGCTCTTCCCGAGGATTTGCGCTTTCATCTGAATGAAGTCAGTAATCGAAATTCCATTGTCACCGCTGGTATCCGCAGCCTGAGCAGAAGCACCGCTAAAGGTGCTCTTTTTCAGCACGTGGGCTTTGACAGCAAGCATGTCCGTAACTGTGATCTTTCCGTCACCATTGGTATCGCCGGTAACAACGATTGTCGCAGAAGATTTTACAGTGTTGCCGTCCATCAGCTTAAGCACCATACCGGTACCAATCAAAGTATTTTCGGTCACTTCTTGACTTCCGCTATAAACCTTTACATATCCGTTCTCATTAATATTCTTGAGCAGATCAGTAACTGTTGTCTCCACGGGAATTTTACTGACCGTCCCGCCACTGATTGTATAAGTTGAAGATGTTATGATATCGGGCACACGGGACTTGACTGTTACTGTAAAGGTTGCTGTCTTGCCACCATAGCTGACGGTAATCGTTTTGGTGCCGGGAGTAGAGCTATAACCGCTAATGGTGTAGTCAGTTATGACTGCACTTGTGTTGTTATTGTAGTATGCAGTAACAACCATACCAGTCTTATCAAAGGACTCGCCTTCCAGATAAGTCAGCTTTGTAGGCTTTGTCGTAACGACAATAGAAGTCAGGGACTTTGCGTTGACTGTTACTGTAAAGGTTGCTGTCTTGCCACCATGGCTGACGGTTATCGTTTTGGTGCCGGGAGTAGAGCTATAACCGCTAATGGTGTAGTCAGTTATGATTGCACTTGTGTTGTTATTGTAGTAGGCAGTAACAACCATGCCCGTCTTATCAAAGGCCTCGCCTTCCAGGTAAGTCAGCTTAGTAGGCTTTGCAGTAACTTCTACTATGTTGAGTTCTTTTGGTATAACTCTAATGGTATATTGAGTACTGAATCCACCATATGAAACAACTAAGGTTTGAATGCCGACAACAGTATTATCAAATCCCGTTATCATTTCCTCGTCCATATCAATTGTCTCGACAGTATCATCATTATAATAAAGTATTATCGTTCCTCCGGTTGTATCTAAAGAATCCTTGTTTTCTAAGTATTCAACCTTTTGGGGAAGAGTATTTACCCAAATTGCATCAAGCCTTCTAGGGTGACCGCAATTGTTGCAAACCATATCCTGAACAGAATTATATTCGTGCGAAGTAGTCGATATTCTAATCCAATCACAATTATCGCAATTCGCATCACACTCTCCAGAATACACATGTGTGTCAGAAGTGCATGTGTTATAATGCCAGTTTGCAGACAACAACGCACTGTTATCCATATTTATAGAGATGTTTTCCTTATCCGATTCCGTTCCTTCATAATAAACATCTGTAATGCTGCTACCATCAAACGCCCAAAAGTCAATGCTCTCTATGCTTTTAGGCAATACGATTTTTTCTATATTCGTGAGCCTAAATGCACTATGTCCGATTTTTGTTACACTTTCAGGGATTACAATTTCCTTCAATTGATAGCATGCATTAAACACCGCGTCCCCTATTTCTGCAATGCCATCAGGTATAACAAAATCTGTAAAAGAGCATCCACCAAACGCATAAAGACCTAACTTTATAACACTTCCATCTTTAGGGATGGTGCTGCCATTGCAACCTGCAATTAATGTTTTGCTATCTGTATCTATAAGACAGTTGCCATCACTGTGATAAAATGGATTGTGTTTATTTACGGTGATTGTCGTTAGATTATCACACATAACAAATACACTACCGTCACTTATCCATGACACACTGTCAGGAATATATACGCTGGTAAGATTTTTGCAATAACTAAAAGCGAAAGGGTAAATTTCATGTATAGTATTTGGTATATCTATGTTGCTAAGCCCTGTGCAATTTGTAAATGCATCATTGCCGATGCTTGTAACGCTTCCGTCATCTGGTATGATGCTGTTTTTGCACCCTAAGATTAGCTTTTTTGATTCAGTTTCGATTAAGCAATTATCGTTACTGTGGTATTTTGTATTACTCTCATTTACAGTAATTGATTCTATTGATGAGCAGAAATAAAATGCATCATAAAGATCAATCACACTTTCCGGAATATATATACTTTTAATGTTGTCATGATATCCAAAAGATCGCTGACCCAAAGTTGTCACAGGATACCCATTAATTTCTGATGGTATTATCAATTCAACATCTTCGTCCCATAATGAATACGAAGTTATAGTTACTTCATTATTCGCAATTGTGTAACTAAAATAACCATATTCATCGGCGGAGGTTTCAGCGTCTACGACAATGGGCAAACCGACAGATGTTACGATGAAAAGTAACATCACTACAGATAAGACAGCCGACAATATCTTGTCAATTCTTTTCACAGTATTACTCCTCCTTGAACTTATCAAATAGTTTTTGCGTAGCGTCAATTGTATCTTGCCTTTTGGGTTCATGAATTCTCTCGATGGCATGTCCCGTGCTTAAATTTTTCTTGCACAGCGGGCCGGTAAGGTGGATTGAATCTACAAACAGATACCTGCATTTTCTATATGCGCATATGTCAAATTCCATCAAATTGCTGTAAATGGATGGGTCAGCAGACTTGTCAACGATTTCGGCAATATAAACATCATCGCTTGCTGGATTTTTAATCCAGACTAAATCGCCACAAGCCATTTCTTTCAGTGCATTTGTTGCGGCAACAAAGTTCTTATTCGCTCGCCAAGTGTTACTGGCTACTTCTAAATATTCCTGCCAGGAGTTAACGACACCGGACACTCCCCATCCAATAGCGATTATTCCTCTTTCTTTACATAAACGAAATTTAAGCTCAGCATCTTTGTTCCTTTCGACTTCATTTCGATCGTCTATTAAATTCATACACCATACTTTTCTCATAATGTCCTCCAACGCAAAAAAGTGCGGCTACCGAAGTAACCGCACAAAAAACGCAAACCCCGATAGTCGCCAAACTAATCAATATAGCAAGCATTATTGCTATGTCCATACCGACGGAATTTGCATTTTTATCAAATTCGGAGGATGGACACAATAAGGGCGTAGTTCCCCTATATAAAATAATGCTATTATCCATTATATTTGATTAGTTTGGCATACCTAGTTTACCACAGTTTTCCAAGTAATTCAATATAATGTGATATTTTTAATTTAATTTCGCAAAAGTACCTGCCGTGTGGCGATCATGAAATATTTCCCCTTATTTTTCCCCTTACTGGGGTGGTTAAGGGTGGTTGACAAGTGTTAAGCCATAGTATATAATGTCCAAGAACACGGCAGGAATGCTGACATCTGGTAACTTATGGTTGAAGATGGTAGGGTCCTTGAGCAATTCAAATCCCTCCTTCTCCGCCATAAAAACCTCCACAATCGTGGAGGTTTTTTAATGAAGAAAAGATAGAATGCATATTCCTCAAACTTGTTCATTTCACGTTCTGTATTCAAAAAGAGCCACCCGTCTGGGTG
>JAZOBL010000013.1:0-19437 GCA_045595945.1 Faecousia sp. | reverse complement strand
TTGATGGCCAGGGCATACATCAGATGGCGCTCGGTAACGCCGCCGTTTTCTGCTGCCATGGAGAGGGGCAGCACATCCCGGTCATAGTCCAGCGCAGCATCGGGCAGCAGAGCATTGATCTTCTCTGTCATTTTGCGGTTGCGTGCATGCCGGGCAGCCTGGTAGGGGCGGAAAAACTCTGTCAGTGTACCGATCTTGTCATGGGGAACAGACTGGATAGTCATATAGCTGACTCCCACCTGATCCGGATTGTTGGTGCGGCGGCCTTCCAGACGGGTGCCGTCCATGGATACGCGACACTCCATGCCAATGGTCACAGGCATATCCACCAGCTTTGCCGCCTCCAGGAATTCCTGTGCACCGGAGATGGAATCATGGTCGATGATACCGGCAGTGCACAGGCCTTCCATGCGGGCAGCATAGACGGCAGCAGTGGGAGAATAGGGGCTGAAGGAATAGGTGGTGTGGATATGGTTGTTGATATACTGAGGAACCATGGGCGGGAACTCGGTGGTCTTCAGAACTTCCCGCAGGTTGGCCAGACGCTCCGCCTTGGTGGGAGCATTGAGCAAATTCAGAATCTGAATATCGATCATGGAAGTATCTCCTTATGTCGGATAGTTTTGCATCAAACAGACCAAAGCCTCCCCTTGAGGGGAGGTGGCGCGGCGTTTACTAGCCGCGACGGAGAGGTGTTTGCAGGCACTGCCAATCAAATCCAGAGTGCCAATTCACCTCTCCGCCTCGCCTGCGCTCGGCACCTCCCCTCAAGGGGAGGCATCCGGTGCGCAGCAATGAAACTCTTAGTTCAGCATGACCTGGCCGCCGGTGACAGGGATGGCCTGGCCGGTCTCATACTTCTGCTCCACGCAGTACATGACAGCACGGGCAACGTCGATGGGCAGGCAGCCGCGGTTCATGGGAACCTTGGCCTCATAGAAGCGGCGGACATCCTCCACGGTCTTAGCACCGGGGACCTTGCCGGCCTCCAGATACTGAACAAACAGGCCGCGGACAGGATCGGACCACAGGGGACCATCCAGATAGTTGCCAGGGCAGATGGCGTTGACCTTGATATTGTAGGCTGCCAGCTCCAGAGCCCAAGACTGTACCAGACCGATGGCGCCGAACTTGGAGCCTGCGTAAGCAAAGTTCTTGTTGGAGCCTTCCAGACCGGACTTAGAGGAGTTGACCACAATGTCAAACATGGCAGTGGGGTCAGCCTCGTGCTGGGCCTCCATAATGATAGCGGCATACTTGCAGGTCAGGAACAGACCGGTGTAGTTGATGGCGGTAACGAACTCGAAGTCCTTCTTCTCAAACTCGGCAATAGGACCGGAGCGGACAACGCCGGCGTTGGCAACCATAATGTCCAGACCGCCGAACTTCTCTACCACCTGGGCTACCATGTTGGCGCAGCTGTCTTCGTCGGAAACATTAACGGCGATGGCCCATGCCCGATCACCCAGCTCTGCGGCAACAGACTCAGCAAGAGGCAGGTTCATATCAGCGATCACGATGGTGGCGCCTTCCTTGTACAGTTCTTCAGCTATGCCCTTGCCAAAGCCCTGTGCTGCACCGGTAACAATTGTGATCTTGCCGGCCAGACGGCCGGTTCCTGCCGGACGGTTGTGGATGTTTTCCTTGGCAATTGCTTGCCATTTTGTCATATCTACGCTCATAGTGACATCTCCTTATGTGATTCAATATGTAAATGTATTTGCTTACTTCAAAAAGGTCGCATCTCTTAAATGCCGCAGTGGATCCGGTTTCTTGCGCTCACCCGCGGTCATCGCCAGTGTCCATGTCAAATGCTACCAGATTTTCAGTCATTTTTCAAGTCCTTGTTGCCGTTTGGCGGCAATTCTTTCCGTTTTTTCTGCCGTAAAAATGAAATACTCGAAGAATTGAACTGTATCGCGAATCGATTCGCTTTTAATTCCTCATATTTACGCGCATATCTTCCCTTCTATTCTTTTATACTATAATAAAGTTAAACAAAAAAATCAAGGACTAATTTCTATTTTTGTATTGACAGCACAAATTTCTTCTTATATTATAGAGATACGGAAGAAATGCAGGGGTCTGTAGCTTCCGCGAAACGATTCGCTTATCCGTCGAACCGAGGAATGATCATGGCAACCATCAAAGATGTCGCAAAGCTGGCAGGGGTCTCCCCTTCCACTATTTCCAAATATATGAACGGCGGTAACGTCCGAGAAGAGAATGTGGAAGCTATTCGCTCCGCCATCGCCGCCCTGGACTACCGGGTGAATCCCTTTGCCCGCAATCTGAAGACCCAGCGCAGCCGTTCCATCGGTGTGTTGCTGCCGGATATCACCGCGCCATTTTTCGGCAATGTGATGACCGCTTTGGATAAGGTGCTCCGGGAGCACGGCTATCACAGTCTCATCTCCTGCTACAGTGCCAATCACGGTCTGGAGCGGGACAATCTTCGGTTTCTGATTTCCACAGGCGTGGACGGGCTGATCTATATGCCGGAAAACCTCTCTACAGAGGAATTCTTTGAACTGACTGCCAACTGCAGCATCCCAACCGTCCAAATCGACCGCTGTCTGCAGGGACTTCCCGGAGATACGGTATTGGTGGACAATTCCGATGCAGTATACACTGCCATCACCCGTCTAGCTTCTCAGGGACATAAGCGAATTGCCATCATCACCGGCCCTAAAGTAGTCTTCTCTGCCAAGGAGCGCTTGGTTGGCTATCTGCGGGCTCTGTCAGATCTTGGCATTTTGTACGACGATCAGCTGGTTATCAGCGGTCAGAGCGAATTCGCCACCGGATACCACGGTTTTGAAACACTGATGGAGCTGCCCGACCGCCCGACAGCGGTGTTTACCACCAATTATGATATCACCATGGGCTTTATCACCGCCGCCCGGGAGCGTGGCATGCGGATCCCGGAGGACATTGCGGTCTTCGGCTTTGACTGTGTGGAGATCTGCACCATGGTCAAGCCTCCCCTGCCCGTAGTCCACCAGCCGGAACAGGAGATCGGCCAGCTTGCCGCCCGGTACTTAATCGAGCGTCTGGAGGGCTTCGACGGCCCACCCCGCACCACTCGCCTCAGCTGCAGTATCGTGCCGGAGGGATCTGTATAAAACGCAAGCACTTGCGTCTTTATAAAATATGTAAATCGGTCGCACATCCTGCGACAAAAATTAGGAGGAAAATACAATGGCAAAAAACAGATATGTCGGCGATTATCCTGTCATCGGTATTCGCCCCATCGTTGACGGCCGCCGCGGCCCTCAGATGATGCGTGAGTCTCTGGAGCCCCTGGTTTGGGCAATGGCCGAATCCGCCAAGAAGCTGTTTGAGGAGAATCTGTTCTACTCCAACGGCGAGCCTGTAAAGGTTGTGATGGCTGACACCTGCATCGGCCGCGTACCCGAGGCTGCCGCCTGCGCCAACAAGTTTAAGAAGGAAGGCGTTTCCATCACTCTGTCCGTGACTCCCTGCTGGTGCTACGGCTCCGAGACCATGGATATGGATCCTCACACCATCAAGGGCGTTTGGGGCTTCAACGGCACTGAGCGTCCCGGCGCTGTGTATCTGGCTGCTGTTCTGGCCGGTCACGCACAGAAGGGTCTGCCCGCATTCGGTATCTACGGCCACGAGGTTCAGGACCGGGATCAGGTCACACAGATGCCCGAGGACGTAAAGGAAAAGCTGCTGCGCTTCGGTCGCGCCGCTGTTGCTGTTGCTACCATGCGTGGCAAGAGCTACCTGCAGATCGGCTCTCAGTGCATGGGTATCGCTGGCTCCATCATGGACCAGAGCGTGCTGGAAGAGTACTTCGGTATGCGTGTTGAGTCCGTTGATGAGGTTGAGATCCTGCGCCGTATGGAAGAAGGCATCTACAACGAGGAAGAGTTCCAGAAGGCTCTGGCTTGGACCAAGGAGCACTGCAAGGAAGGCCGCGATGACAATGTGGAAGAGGTCGAATTCCTGGGCGAGAAGGTTCGCATTAAGTTCACTCCCGAGGAGAAGGAAAAGCAGTGGGAGTTCACCGTTAAGATGTACTGCATCATCAAGGATCTGATGGCAGGCAACCAGAACCTCCCCGACAAGTTCGAGGAAGAGAAGGTTGGCCACAACGCCATCGCCGGTGGCTTCCAGGGCCAGCGTCAGTGGACCGACCATTGGCCCAACTGTGACTACCCCGAAGCACTGCTGTCCTCCACCTTCGACTATGAAGGCGCTCGTGAGCCCTACACTCTGGCTACTGAAAACGATATTCTGAACGGCATGAGCATGCTGATGATGCGTCTGCTGACCCACCGGGCACAGATCTTCGCTGATGTGCGTACTTACTGGTCCGGCGAGGCTACCGAGCGGGTTACCGGCTACAAGCTGGAAGGCAAGGCTGCTGAGTCCAACGGTATCATCCACCTGCTGAACTCCGGCGCTGCCTGTCTGGACGCTTCCGGTGTCTGCACTGACGAGAACGGCAACGCCACCATGAAGAAGTGGTGGGAAGTCACCGAGGAAGACATTAAGAAGATGACCGACGCTACCGTATGGTGCGAGGCCGGTCAGGACAACTTCCGCGGCGGCGGCTTCTCCAGCCACTACACCACCAAGGCTGAAATGCCCTGCACCATGATCCGTATGAATCTGGTGAAGGGTCTGGGCCCTGTGCTGCAGATCGCCGAAGGCTGGACCGTCAACCTGCCCGACCAGGTCTCCGACACCCTGATGGAGCGCACCAACCCCACCTGGCCCTGCACTTGGTTTGCACCTCGCTGCGACGGCAAGGAAGGCTCTCCCTTCAAGACCGCTTACGAGGTCATGATGAACTGGGGCGCTAACCACGGCGCTATCTCCTATGGCCACATCGGTGCTGACCTGATCACCATGTGCTCCATGCTCCGTATCCCTGTCTGCATGCACAACGTTCCCGAGGACGATATCTACCGTCCCGCTTGCTGGAACGCATTCGGCATGGACAAGGAAGGCCAGGACTACCGTGCCTGCGCCACCTACGGCCCCATGTATAAGTAATTTTCAACAGAAAGTGGCGGTCTTCTGACCGCCACTTTTTCCCAAAACACATTTTCGGAGGTAATCTGCTATGTTAAAGAACATTCCCTCTATCCTCTCCCCCGAGCTTTTGAAGGTTCTTGCCGAGATGGGTCACAGTGACCGCATCTGCATCGGTGACGGCAACTTCCCCGGTGCTTCCATGGCAAAGGCCAAGAACGCCATCTTCCTGCGGGCAGACGGTCACGGCGTGCCGGAGATCCTGGATGCCATCCTGCAGGTATTCCCTCTGGACACCTATGTGGAAAAGCCCGCCATTCTCATGGAGAAGATGGATTGCGACAAGGATCTGGTGATTCCTGTGTGGGACGAGTACAAGGCCATCATCGCCAAGCACGATAACCGTGGCGCTGAGGCTGTGGGCAACATTGACCGCTTCAAGTTCTATGATGAAGCAAAGGATTGCTACTGCGTCCTCCAGACCGGTGAAACTGCCATCTACGCAAATATTATTTTGCAGAAGGGCGTTATCAAGTAATTTTCCGCTTCATTTCACAAGAAAAGTCCGTGTATTCATTTTGATACACGGACTTTTTGCTCTTTATTATACCTTATCAATGGCCTGCTTCAGATCGGCGATCAGGTCTTCCGCATTTTCCAAGCCACAGCTCAGCCGGATCAGATCAGCACCCACACCGGCGGCAGCCAGCTGCTCGTCTGTCATCTGCCGGTGGGTGGCAGAAGCCGGGTGCAGACAGCAGGTACGGGAGTCTGCCACATGTGTCTCGATAGATCCCAGCTGCAGGTGCTTCATAAACACCTCTGCTGCCTTGCGGCCACCCTTCAGACCGAAGGAGATCACACCGCAGGAGCCGTTGGGCATATACTTCTGGGTGCGTGCATAGTACTTATCGCCCTTCAGACCGCCGTATTTGACCCAGGCAACCTTTTCATTGGCAGCCAAGAATTCTGCGATGGCCTGGGCATTGGCACAATGCTGTTTCATTCGGAAGGGCAGGCTCTCCAGACCCAGATTCAGATAGAACGCGCTCTGGGGAGACTGGATAGAACCCAGGTCCCGCATCAGCTGGGCGGTACATTTGGTAATGAATGCGCCCTCCAGGCCAAACCGCTCTGTATAGGTAACTCCGTGGTAGCTATCGTCGGGAGTGCACAGGCCCGGGAACTTGTCCGGATATTTGGTCCAGTCAAATTTGCCGCTATCCACAATGCAGCCGCCCACCGCCACACCGTGGCCGTCCATATACTTGGTGGTGGAATGGGTGACGATATCAGCGCCCCATTCAATGGGCCGGCAATTGACAGGGGTGGCGAAGGTATTGTCGATAATAAACGGCAGGCCGTTGTCGTGGGCAGCCTTGGCAAAGGTTTCAATATCCAGCACATTCAGCGCAGGGTTGGCAATGGTCTCGCCGAATACCAGCTTGGTATTGGGGCGGATGGCTGCGCAGATCTCCTCATAGGTGGCATCGGGGCTGACAAAGGTCGCCTCAATGCCCATCCGCTTCATGGTCACAGAGATCAGGTTGAAAGTGCCGCCGTAAATGGCAGAAGAAGACACGATATGATCGCCGCAGGAGGCGATATTGAACATGGCATAGAAGTTCGCCGCCTGTCCGGAGCCGGTGAGCATGGCCGCTGTGCCGCCTTCCAAGGCTGCGATCTTGGCAGCTACCATATCACAGGTGGGGTTCTGCAGGCGGGAGTAAAAATAGCCGCTGGCCTCCAGATCAAAAAGTTTGCCCATGTCCTCAGAAGTAGCATACTTAAATGTGGTGCTCTGAACAATGGGAATTTGCCGGGGTTCTCCGCTCTGGGGATTGTAGCCGGCCTGAATGCAGAGCGTCTCGGTCCGCAGTTTCTGTTCCATAACATTCACCTCAAATAATAGATAGGATTATTGTACTTACTGGACAGGATTTTGTCAATTTCATTCTTACAGGCTGTCAAGGACTTTCAGCAGCGCCTCCACATCCTCTGCACTGGTTGCCCAGGAGGTTGCCAGACGAACGATAGTATGGGTATCATCCAGCTTCTCCCAGAAGCTTACATTGACACGGGATTCCAACTTGGCTCGCATAGCGTCTGTCAGGCACACGAACACCTGATTGGTGGGAGAGCCGTAGCACAGCTTAAGACCCTTTTCCTGTAGTTTCTGCCGAATGGCATCGGCATAGCCCACCGCGGTACGACCCAATTCAAAATACAGATCGTCTGTAAACAGCACATCAAACTGGATACCCAGCACCCTGCCCTTAGCCATCAGCGCGCCGTGCTGTTTCATTAGGGTGAAGAAATGAGGAATGAGCCCTGCCTGGGGGATCACCACCGCTTCACCCAGCAGAGCGCCGCACTTGGTACCGCCGATGTAGAACACATCGCATAGCCGCGCCAGATCCTGCAAGGTCACATCGTTACTGGGGCAAGCCAGGGCATAGGCCAGCCGCGCCCCGTCCGCGTATAAGTACAGGCCATTTTCCCGGCAGACCTTGGAGATGGCCTCCAGCTCCTGCAGGGTATAGAGTGTTCCGCTTTCCGTTGGCTGGGAGATATACACCATGCCGGGCATGAGCATATGGTCTCGGTTGTCGTCGGTTTGGTATTTTTTCACCAATTCCGCCACATCGGCAGCGGTGAGCTTGCCGTTATATTCTGGCACGCACAGAACCTTGTGGCCGCCGTGTTCAATGGCGCCGGCTTCGTGACCTTCAATATGGCCTGTCTTGGCTGCAATAACCCCCTGATAGGGGCGCAGCAAATACTTCACGATCATCGCATTGGTCTGGGTACCGCCGCTTAAAAAGAACACATCTGCTTTGGGGGCATCACAAGCCTTACGGATCTTTTCCCGGGCAGATTCGCAGTAGCAGTCTGTACCGTAGCCAGGAGTCTTTTCATAATTGGTTTCTAACAAACGCTCCAGAATTTTAGGGTGAGCTCCTTCCATGTAGTCGGAGGTAAAGGACAGCTTTTCCATCATCATATTCTCCTTTTCGGTTATCTTTGGGGTTATTCTACCACGACAGCTTTACAATTGCAACGAAAAAGGCACTGCCAAAGCAGTGCCTTTCGTATTTACTTCTTAGTGGTGTTGTTCAAGATAACCGTCACGGCCACAATAATGCCGATGGACACGAAGATGCCCAACATACCAAGGCCCATATACTTCAGATTGTCAATAAATGCCATAGGATTGAAATTCATAACGGTAGCCTCCTTATTTCATGAAGAAGTTCAAGATCATGCCGCCGGCAATGACAGAAGCGATCTGGCCGGAGACATTTACGCCCATAGAGTGCATCAACAGGAAGTTCTGGGGATCTTCCGCCAGACCCATCTTATGCACCACACGACCGGACATGGGGAATGCAGAGATACCAGCAGCACCGATCATAGGATTAATCTTTTCCTTCATAAACAGGTTCAGGAACTTGGCAAACAGAACGCCGCCTGCGGTATCGAAGACGAATGCGAACAGACCCAGGCCCATGATCAGCAGGGTGTCGATCTGCAGGAAGAACTCAGCCTGCATCTTAAAGGCGATGGTGATACCCAGGAACAGGGTGATCAGGTTTGCCAGCACCTTCTGTGCGGTTTCGGACAGCTGATCCAGCACGCCACACTCACGGAGCAGGTTGCCGAACATCAGGAAGCCTACCAGTGCCACAGAACCGGGAGCGATCAGGCCGGCAATGATGGTGATCAGGATGGGGAACAGAATCCGGGTGGTCTTGGAGACCTGAGCGGGCGCGTACTTCATACGGATCATGCGTTCCTTCTTGGTGGTCATCAGCTTGATGACAGGAGGCTGAATAATGGGCACAAGTGCCATATAGGAGTATGCCGCCACCATAATCGCGCCTAAGTAAGGAGACTTGGGATCCAGCAGTGCTTGCGCCACAACGATTGCTGTGGGGCCGTCTGCTGCGCCGATCACACCGATGGATGCAGCGGTCTCCAGATCAAAGAACATAGAAGCTGCACACAGAGTAAAGAAAATACCGAACTGGGCAGCTGCACCAAACAGCATCAGCTTGGGGTTGGACAGGATCGGGCCAAAGTCGATCATCGCGCCGATGCCGATAAACAGCAGCAGGGGGAACAGTTCGTTGGAGATGCCTGCATTAAACAAGGTCTCCACAACCTCAACTGCGCCGGAATTGGGCAGATTCACCAAGATAGCACCAAAGCCCATAGGCAGCAGCAAAGTAGGCTCCATGTCCTTCTTAATGGCCAGGTAAATCAGCAGTCCGCCAATCACCCACATAACCAATATCTTCCAGTCCATAGCAGCTGCTACCAGACCTTCCCACAAAAAGGTCATTTCATTCAAAAAACCCATTATATTATGTCTCCTTGTTTGTTTTGCAATGCCTGAATAACCACAGGCCAAAGTTACGCTTATTTTATCAAAAACAGGCGGATGTGTCAATGTATGGTTTTATGGTCTTTTCGCATAAACTATACCATCGGTTGATTTACCCTGCTGTGTATCATCACAAATCCGTCAGAAAAGGAGCTTATATATGATATCCCGCCAAAACCTCCCCCGCCTGTTGCCAGTACTGCTGTGTCAAGTGTTCACCGTGGTTACACTTATCGCTGTATGGGGGCATCCCAGCAGGATGCTGATGGCTTTTGTAACGATCCTGCTGCTCCTGCTACCGGAGCTACTACAGCGGTTGGTTCGCTGTAGGATCTGTCTTCCGCTTTATCTGTTTTCCCTGTTTTACGCCCTGGGTCCTATGCTTGGCCATTGCTATAATTTTTATGTCCACATCCCACATTGGGATAAGCTGCTCCACATTCTGGGAGGTATTATATTTGTAATTTTAGGCATTTTTCTTTTTTTTCTGATGGGTGGGGATCATGAGAAGCAGCTGCTTTGCGGTGTCTTCGCCCTGTTTTTCTCTGTTGCTGTGGCGGTTATTTGGGAGTTTTTCGAGTTCGGTATGGATCAGCTGTTTCTCTATGACATGCAAAGCGACGCAGTCATCACCTCCATCACCTCCTACGCTCTGAGCTCTGCCACAGGAGACCCTGCGACCATCGGTGATATTGCTGCGGTTTCCGTCAATGGGCAGCTTCTCCCCTTCCGGGGGTATCTGGACATTGGTCTACTTGACACCATGGCGGATATGCTGCTGGAGACCGGGGGTGCGCTTCTTTCCACCATTATTTTTTTCATAGACCGAAACCGTCATCCCCTGATCTGTCCCATATAAAGAATCCCGCTCCAGCTCTGTGCAAAAACTGGGGCGGGTTTTCTATTCGAATGCTTTAATAGAGTTTTAGTATTTCCACCGCTTTCCGGGCGATCCGGTAAAGAGGTCCTTCCAGAGCCTTGCTTGCATTCATCAGTTCTTCCCGGATGGAAATATGCTGGGGGCAATGGGTCTCACACTTTCCGCAGCCGATACAATTGTATGCGGCGGTAGAGTCCCGCCGGGCGGCGCTGCACATAAAATGCTCTTTCAGCCCGGCAAACTTTCCTTCCGAATACAAGCGGTTATAGGCAGCAAATGTACCGGGGATATCCACGCCCTTGGGACAAGGTATACAGTATCCGCATCCGGTGCAGCCTACCTTCATCTTGGCGTTAATGGCTGCCACTACCGACTTCAGCATCACCTCTTCACTAGCTCCAAGCTCGCCGACTTGGGTGGTAGATGCGGTTTGGATATTGTCCTGTACCATTTCCATGGTGTTCATACCCGACAGCACGCAGGTGACCTCCTTCTGATTCCACAACCAGCGGAAAGCCCACTGGGCAGGGGTGCGTTGCAGCGGATGCTTGGAAAACGCCTCCAGCGCAGCTTGGGGCAGGCGGTTTACCAATTTGCCACCCCGCAGCGGCTCCATAATGATGACAGGAACGCCCTTTTCATAGGCATACTGCAACCCCCGGCGACCTGCCTGGGTATGTTCATCCATGTAGTTGTACTGAATCTGACAGAAGTCCCAATCGTAGGCATCCATGAGCTTGCAGAACATATCGGAATTGCCGTGGTAGGAAAATCCGATCTGCCGGATGGCGCCGCTGCGTTTCTTCTCCTCCAGAAATTCCAAAATGCCCAGTTTCTTCAGCCGCTCCCAGGTCTGCACATCGGTGAGCATATGCATGAGATAGTAGTCGATATAGTCAGTTTTCAGCCGTTTCAGGTGCTCCGCGAACAGCCGCTCCATCCCCTCCCGGGATTTGATCAGATAATGGGGCAGCTTGGTAGCTATGTAGATCTTCTGCCGGAGGTTGTGCTTTGCAAAAATCGTACCAATGGCCGCCTCGCTACCGGGGTAAATATAGGCGGTATCAAAGTAATTCACGCCGCCCTCTATGGCAGCCAGAATCTCCCGCTCTGCCTCCGCCATGTCGATGGCGCCGGCTGTCCGCTGAAAGCGCATACAGCCAAAGCCCAGCACGGAGATATCATTCCCGTATTTGTCCTTCCGATATTGCATTTCCATTCCTCCCGGATTGTTTTTCTCATTGTAACACAGAGCTTGCCGCATAACAAGTATCTTCCCTGTATGGTAGCAAAAAAGGGCGGCCAACGCCGCCCTTTTTTTGGTATTTTATTTACGGGGTATCCTGCGAAACGATCAGTGTTCCCACTGTATCACCCGGCTTTATGGTGCAATTAGGGTCAACTGCAGAAAATACATACAGGCAGCCTTCCGCGTCCACGCCAATTTCTTGGGTGCTCTCATACAGATACAATACCCAATCCGTCTGCACATTCCCAACGCCAACATACAGCGTTCCTGCCCGGTAATCCGTATAGCCGTCCTGCATTCCCACCGGGGTCAGCAGCAGTGCTTGGGAGTTAAAGTAAGCCGCATCGTACTGCTCACACAGTTGCAGAAGTTTCTGCCGGTCAAGCGCATCCAGTTCCGATACGGTATCCAGCCAGGCATCCAGTTCCTGTCTGGAGAAGAATGCAACAGTTTCCCCTGCCCCGGTTTTTTCCATACTGCACAGGACGAAGCAGCTCTGGCTTTGACAGGGATACCCATAGGGCTCTGTCACAAGGCCCTCGCTTTCCGGGTCGTGCAGGGAGGAATTGGTCTGACTGTCCGTCAGAATCCCATTGCCAACCACTGGGCCTTCCTGCTCTGGGCTTCCACCGCTGGCACCATCCATCGCAACTTTCTGTCCGCCAAAGATTCCCCAAGCCAGACCGCAAACAAGACACAGGCAAGCCGCCGTAGCAACCCACGAGACAAGCCTGGGCATACGCTTTACGGCTGTTTGTTCGCTGCGCGCCAACAGATCCTCATCCAATCCGCCGATCCATTCCAATAAAAGCATACTGCTCATAGTTCATATCCTTTCTGCTGCAAAAAGGCCTTCAGTTTTTTCCGGGTGCGGCTCAGGATCACTGCGGCATTGCCAGCCGTCAGACCGTACCTGCGTGCCGCCTGTTCCACAGACTCGCAGAAGAAGTACCGTCTGATAAACAGATTTCCCTCCCGCTCCGGTAGACTTCTGACAAAGGCGTTCACATCCCGGGACAGTTCTCTTTTCATAAATTCTTCCTCTGTATCCCCACCGGAGGCAACGCACTCCTGTAGCTCGTCCAGAATTAAGGGCAGTTCTCCCCCACCCCGTTTCCGGGCATGGCGGGCCTTTAGACAGTCCAGGGACAGGTTGCGGGTGATTTTCGCCAAGAACAGCTTTAGTTTCTCCGGTCTTTGGGGTGGCATCACGTTCCACGCCCGCAGCCATGTATCACTGACGCACTCCTCCGAATCCTGCCGGTCGGACAAAATATTATATGCTACCTGATAGCAGTAAGGGCCGTAGGTCTGGTCGGTAATGCGGATGGCAGACTCGTCCCGCTGCCAATATAGCTCTATGATTCTTGCATCTTCCATAGGCGCGCCTCCTTGGAAATGACCTTTCATATGTGTAGACGAAAATGGATTCAAAATCTTACAACTTTTCTCTCATAATACCAAAGAAATTTGAAAAAGAAAAGCTCCGGTTTTAACCGGAGCTTTTTTGTATGGGTGTTAATCAACCAGGTGGAACGCCACCTTCAAGTCTTCCACTTCCTCGTCGGTGATGTGAACGATATCACCGATCTCCTTGGACAGGATAATGGAATGGGCGGTAGACTCCATAACCTCCAACCGATCAAAGGCCTGCAGCAGGCTCTCGCCGGTGACCACCACAGAGCTGTTTTCGATCATCAGAGCCGGGCGGCTGAGCGCAAATTCATCAGCCGTGGCGTCCGGATCTACATACACCTGCTCATAGGGAATTTTCTTAATATCCCGCAGGAGGATATAGCTTTCCGGGATGGTTCTCGGATCGAAAGTAGCATCGGTCACCGCAAAAGCCATGGAATGTACCGGGTGGGCCTGGAGGATCGCCTTGATCTCCGGGTGCTTCTGGTAGATCTTTGCGTGGAACAGTACTGCCCGGGAGGGGGTCTTGCCCTGTTCCTTCATACCTGCCTTCACACGCACCAGATCATCCTCGGTCAAATATGCCCGGTCACAGTTGTAGGGCGTGATCAGGAAGCTGCCGTCGGCAAGACGGACAGAGTATGTGCCGTGGGTAGCGGTAAACAGACCCATTTTATAAGACCGTTTAATGAGAGTGATCATATCCCGGCGGGCAGCCAGTTCCTCGGAGGAACGGCTGTGGGGGATGAAGTCATCCATCTTCGTGTGATAGGTAGTCTGGCTGACCCGGTAGCCTTCCGCAGGCAGAGCGTGGATCTTGCCTACTTTCTTGGCAAGGCCCTCCAGAGTTGCGGTGTAGTTCAGGGTCTCAAACCGCTGGAAGGCGGTGAACATATCCGGCGCGCCGATACAGACGCCGTGATTCTCCAAAATAGCAATGTCGCAACCGTTTGCAAACACAGAGCCGATCTTCTCACCAAGCGCATCACTGCCGGGCACGTCGTACACAGCGATCTGCACATCGGAGCAAACCTTTCGCACAGAAGGCACCAGATCCAGATTGGGGCAGCGGCGGACAATGGAGAATGCCACCAGTGCCGGGGGATGTGCGTGAAGCACAGCCCGCAGATCCGGACGCATCTTATAAACGGATGCGTGGAACGGCAGCTCAGAGGAGGGTCTGTGGGGACCAACGGTGGTGCCGTCCGGTTTCACACAGACGATGTCGCCACGGGTCAGCGTGCCCTTATCCACGCCGGCAGGTGTGATCCAGATGTTGCCATCGTCGTCCATAATAGACAGGTTACCGCCGGAGGTGGTGGTTAGGCCCTTATCATAGATCCGCTGCATAAACATGACCAGTTGGTCAGCAGGATGGATATATTGAATGTTCATAGGAATCCTCCTTATGAGAAGATCACTGCAGCCTCAGCAGCCGCTGGTACGCATCCTCCCAGGCCTGGGTATGGTTGGGAGCATACTCCTCCACAGGTTCAGAGTTGCGAACAACCTGCCGCAGCTCCGCCAGATCCTTAATTTCACCCAGCGCCATAGCCTGCGCCAGCAGGTTTCCGATGGCAGCGCCCTCTACAGGGCCGGTGATCACAGGACGGTTGATGGAGTCAGCAACCATTTGGTTCAGCAGCTTGTTCTGGATACCGCCGCCCACGATGTTCAAGGTGTCGATGCTCTGTCCCTTGATCTCCTCCAGCCGCTCCAGAGCCCAGCGGTATTTCAGTGCCAGGGACTCATAGATGCACCGGGCGATTTCGCCTACGGTCTCGGGGACAGGCTGGTTGGTATCCTTGCAGAACTGCTGGATCTTCTTGACCATATTGCCGCCGGCGAAGAATTCACCGAAGTCCGGGTCAATAATGCTCCGCAGAGGCTCTGCCTTCTTAGCTTCCTGAACGATCTCGTCCCAGCTGTACTTGGTGCCAGCCTTGATCCAATCCCGGCGGCACTCCTGGATCAGCCAAAGACCCATAATATTTTTCAGGGGGCGGAATCCACCCTGAATGGTGCCTTCGTTGGAGAAGTTAGCATCCCGGACGGAGTCAGCCAAAATCGGCTCATCGGTTTCCACGCCAAACAGGCTCCAAGTACCGGAAGAGCAGAAGGCAAAGCTGCCGCTGCCGGGGATCGCCGCCACCGCAGAGGCGGTGTCGTGGGTGCCTACTGCTGCAAAGTTAGCCCGGTTCAGACCCAGCTCCTCTGCCAGCTCCGGACGGAGCTTTCCACGCAGCTGACCGGCCCGATCCATTTCAGTGAAGATATGCTCCGGCAGGCCCAATTGGCGGATGGTCTCCCAATCCCAATCCCGGGTGGTGGGGTTATAGAGCATAGAGGTACTAACGTTGGTATACTCGCTCTTCATCTCGCCGGTCAGGAAGTAACCCAGCAGGTCCGGCATCATCAGCAGCTTATCTGCCTGCTCCAAGGCTACATCACCCTGCCGCTTCCGGCGGTAGAGCTGATAGACAGTATTAAAGTTCATATTGGCAATGCCGGTCCGGGCAAACAGGGTGGGAAAATCCACAACCTCTGCTGTTGCTTCCATGTCCTCGTCCACGGCATAGCGGTAGGAGCGGGGGTTGCCCAGCAGGTGGCCGTTACGGTCCAGCAGACCGTAGTCCACGCCCCAGGTATCGATACCGATGCAGTCCAGCTCACCCACATCCGCCTGCTTGAAGGCAAGCAGACCCTGCTTCAGCTGGTTATACAGGTAAGGCAGATCCCAGTAAAACACGCCGTTCATTTCCACATAATTGTTTTCAAACCGATGCAGCTCCCGCATGGTCAGTTTTCCGTTCTCCAGCTGGCCTAAAATCGCGCGGCCATTGCTGGCGCCCAGATCAAATGCTAGAAGATTTTTCATAAGAATCAACCTTTCTTTCCGGCAAGAGATTTCCGATATTTTTCACTTTCCCAGTTGGCAATAAAGTTCTTGGCTGCCTCACCCATAGTGGAGAGGGTGTAGCCGTTTGCCTGGATGGTCTCCATGATGAAGCACACCGCAGTCAGGGTCTCGGTCAGGGTCTGTGCCTTCTTTTCAGGCATCCGCATGAGCATATGACCGGTCTTGGAGCTTGCCACACACTGACCATCCTCGATGGTGTCGGCATCCATAAAGAAGGTGTCCACCAAAAATACCATCTGGTCGGGGTACAGGGGCTCTTCCAGCAGGCTCTGCTGGGTGTGACCGCCGATCATCAGCTGCTCTGCCAGATATTCGGTAGCTGCGGCGTAGTAGCCGGCAGCCAGTTCTTCAATATAGATCTCCGGGAAGGAATTTCCGGTCAGACCAAACATCTTAGCCAGTCGCTCGTTGGCATCTGCATGGATGGCAAGGCAACGGTTTGCGTCATCGTCATGGACAATGATACCGTGGTTCTGCATCAGGATCACAGCGGGCACCTTGCCGGTTTCTTTCTCCACCCGGCGCAGCTCGTCCCGGATGGCGAAGGTCAGGTTTGCACCGGGATCGGTGTAGGGAACCCAGCCCCAGCTGTAGGGAGCGCCGGCAAACGCAATTTCAGCGATCTCCCGGCAGGCGGTGGAGCAAGCAGCCAGGTTGGCATACACACTGTGGGTGTGCAGCACAAAGGTCTTCAGAATGGAGTGGAAGCCGGCTTCCACAGAGGGACGCAGGGCATCCAGGCCCTCGATCACCTTGGTGTTTTCCTTGGCGCAGGCAGAACCCTGCTTTTCCACATCTTCAAGGTCAGCAGGCTCGTTGTCCAGGTAGAACTTCCGCAGAGCAGAGGCATCCAGCACTGCATACGCCTTATCGGGACGGATGTCAGACAGGCAATAACCGGAGGCCTTAATGGCCATGAGGCCACCGGCCAGCTTTACGGAGGTGTTGCCGCCGCCGCCCTGCACATAATCAGCCCGGGCACCGGCTGCCTGAGACAGCCGGGAAAAATCAGCCAGTAGTTTGGCGTTTTCTTCAAAAAACATGGTCGTTTCCTCCTTAGCGGGCAGAGAGCACATCCTGCTCGTACTGCTTGACCTTCAGCAGCCATTCGGTGCTGACGCCCACGCCGTTCTTCATGCAGTAGTAATCCCAGATAGCGCCGAAGGGCAGAGTCTTCCGCTCTTCCATAATGGCCAGACGGCTGGTCAGGTCACCGCTGCGCTCGGCATTTTTAATGCTGTCGATGGGAGCCAGGCAGGCGCTCAGCAGTGCTTTCCGGGCGTTGCGCATACCGATTGCCCAGCAGGCGATCCGGTTGATGGAGGCATCGAAGTAGTCCAGGCCGATGAAGGTCCGGTTCTGGAAGTCGTTATGTACGATCTCGTCCATAATCTTCTGCAGCTCATCGTCCCAGGTAATTACATGGTCGGAGTCCCAACGGACGCCTCGGGATACGTGCAGGATCACATTATCCAGGAACTGCAGGCAGGCGGACAGCTTGGCGCTGATGACTTCCGTGGGATGGAAGTGGCCGGCATCCAGGGTGTAGGCCAGGCCATTCTTCACCGCATAGCCGTAGGAGTACTCGTGGCTTGCCACGGTGTAGCTCTCCACGCCCACGCCGAACAGCTTGCTCTCCAGGCCGCAGACCACGTGCTCACGGTCGGTGAAGGTGCTGAAAATCTCGTCCAGAGACTCGGTCATCAGGTCACGGTGGGCCTTGGTGTCGGCGCAGATGTCCTTGTAGCCGTCGGGCATCCAGTAGTTGATGGCGCAGGTCTTGCCGGTCTGCTTATAGAACTCCTGACCGATTTCGTGGCAGCGCTTGCCGTGCTCTACCCAGAATTTCCGGGTATCGGCATCGAAGCTGGACAGGGAGAAGTCGCCATCCATCTTCGCATGAGAGAAGAAGGTGGGATTGAAGTCCAGCCCCATATCCAGCTCCTTGGCCAGATCCACCCAGCCCTGGAACTGCTCAACAGTGTACTCGTCACGGTCGATCTTCTTGCCGTTCTTTTCGGCATAACAGGCGTGCATGTTCAGCTGGGTAGCACCGGGGATCAGGCTCTTGGCAAAGCGGATGTCCTGCCGCAGCTCGTCGGGTGTTCTGGCTCTGCCGGGATAGTTGCCGGTGGTAGCGATGCCGCCGGTCAGCTCACCCACTCCGTCGAAGCCGATCACATCGTCGCCCTGCCAGCAGTGCATAGAGACGGGGATCTTGTCCGCCTTTTCCATGGCGGCATCCACGTCAATGCCAATGTCGGCATATCGTGCCTTTGCGTACTCGTAGCCCTTCAAAATTTGATTGTCATTCATAAGTATACCTCCAAAATATCTGCATTTTGTTATAAAATTTTTCGCTATTTATGAATATTACACATAAATATTACTTGCCATATTGACATTATATGATAAAATAAATGAAAGATGTCTTTCTATTTTGCTGCATTATATCGCTACATTGCTCTTTGGGGAGGAAAATTGGATGGCACAACTGTTGGAATACCGTCTTGACATGGAAGACCGCTCGAAATGGGAGATCGTTTCTGCCAACCCCGCTGCAAAAGAGTCCCTTATGTACCTGCAGGAAGCGGGTATGTTTTACTCCGGTCCCGGCTATTTCACCACCCGCAATAACCTCCGCTCTTATCTGATTAAGCTGACGCTCTCCGGCAGGGGCACTCTGACCTATAAGGATTCTGTCTACGATATCACACCGGGCGATTTCTTTTGGATTGACTGCAACGAATATCAGGATTACCGCACCGCAAAGGAGCCCGGCCACTGGCATGTTCTTTGGGTCCACTTTTACGGAGCCAATGTAGCAAACTACTACCGGCTGTTTCAGCAGCTGAACCGGGAAAACCCTGTGGGGCATCTGTCTGATGTACGCAAAGCCAAGCAGATCATGGAGCTGATCCTGCAGCTGTATGACGATTCCTCCGGCCAGATCAAGGTGGATATTCAGGGTGCAAATCTGCTGACCCAGCTGCTGTCGCTGTTTCTGGAGGCGATCTCCTCCCCTTCCACACCCAGACTTCCCCCGGCCATTTCTTCTATCCGGGATTACCTGTTTGAAAACTACAACCAGAACATTACCCTGGATCTGCTCTCAACGGAGTTTAATATCAGCAAGTTCTACCTGCTGCGCACTTTCCAGCATCATCTGGGTCTGTCCCCTAACGATTATTTACAAAACATCCGGGTTACCAAGGCCAAGGAGCTGCTGCGTACCACGGAGTATACCGTCAGCATGGTGGCCAATGCGGTGGGCTTTGAAAGCACAAGCTACTTCATCTCCGTGTTCAAAAAGCAGGAGGGCGTTACCCCGCTGAAATACCGCCACGCCTGGTCTAACGGGCTTATGGTCTGACCTACGGTTCTTCTGAACTATTTTACCAAATACAAGATAGAATAGCAAGCTGTCACACCCGCATTTTCCTTTATAAACGCCAAAGAAAATTATGGTATCGACCAGTGTTTGCACTGGTCGAAGCAACATGCCACCGGCATGTTGCACTGCTATGGGTTCGAATCCATCCTCAATACAAAAAGTCCAACACCAAAAGGTGTTG
>JAZOBL010000012.1:0-13912 GCA_045595945.1 Faecousia sp. | reverse complement strand
CATTTCGTGGACACGCTCGTGGATCTCTGCCTTGGGCAGCTTGGCGACCTTCAGACCGAAAGCAATATTGTCGAATACATCCAGATGCGGGAACAGGGCGTAGCGCTGAAACACGGTGTTGATCTGCCGCTGGTAAGGAGGCACATCATTGATGGTCTTTCCGTCAAACAGCACATTGCCGCTGGTGGCGGTGAGGAAACCGCCGATGATCCGCAGAGTAGTGGTCTTGCCACAGCCGGAGGGGCCTAGCAAGGTGAGGAATTCCTGATCGTTAATATAGAGATTGATACCGTCAAGTATCCGTTCCCCGTCGAACTCCATAACAAGATCCTGGAGTCTGATGAGTTCTTTGGACATTATCCTCCCCCGTTTCTTTTTCGAAATTTTGGTAAAACGATAACAGTATACATATAACCGAAAAACCGACATTTGTCAACGATGTTTTCCGGGAAGACAGACAGGAAAAACAAGCAGGAGAAAAAAGGAAAAATTTTTTGCAAAATATGGTTTAGAATCCGGCGCGGTGGCAATACTGGATTTCGGAGGTGCTTAATAATGAGCAATAAAAAATTCGGCAGTGTCAGCGGTAAGGGCTACTACATAGCCCTGGTGCTGTGTGCTGCTGCCATCGGAATCTCCGGATTCCTCTATTACCGCAATGCGGATAAAACCGGGAACTCCCTGCAGGAAACGGTTGGCGGGACGGTAGACGAAAATCGGCTGCCTGTGGTGGCGACAGAGCCTTCCGTGGAAGGGCAGACGCCGACCCAAAATACGCCTTCTGAAAATGTTCCCAACAGAATGCAGACCGTATCCCCGGTGGACGGTCAGACCTTGGCGGTATTTGCTATGGATCAGCTGACCTACAACCAGACCACCCGGGACTGGCGTGTCCATGACGGCGTGGACCTGGCCGCAGAAAGCGGCACCCCCGTTCGGGCCGCTGCTGCCGGAGAGGTCTACACGGTCTACGCAGATGACACTATGGGTACAACCGTGGTCATCCGCCATGCAAACGGGTATACTACCCGCTATGCAAGCCTTTCCGAAACTACGGAGGTCAAGCCCGGCGCCCAGGTGGCAGCAGGGGATACCATCGGCTATGTGGGCAACACCGCGCTGATGGAGAGCGCTTTGGGGGATCATGTCCACTTCAGCGTCAACTGTAACGGAGAGCCGGTTGACCCTGCCAAGTTCCTGGAACAGGAATAACAAAGCCAACTTCTTCATTTTTTCCTCTTTGTACGGGGCCGCTGCAAAGCAGCGGCCTTCGTGTTTTTTGGTTGCCAAAGGGCGGACGATGGTGTATGATAGGCTCAGAAACTGGAAAGGAGCCATTCCTATGGAAATTAAAAAATACAGTAAAAAGACATGGATCATCGTGCTGGTGCTGGCGCTGATTTCTATCGTTTGGGATCTTCTTACACTGACTGGTGTGTGGGGAGCTGCCGATAGCTCTATGGCAAGTATGTCCAAACTGACTCTGGTCATTGGCCTTTTGGGTGTGTACTATAGCATCCGGGGCATTGTATATCATGTGAAGAAGGAAAAGGAAGACAAGGAATGATTTACACCGTTACCTTAAATCCTGCCATTGACAAGACTGTGCTGCTGCCGGAATTTACTCCCGGACAGGTGAACCGGGTGCAAAATATCCGTGTAGAGGCCGGAGGCAAAGGCGTCAATGTTTCAAAATGCCTGAAAGCCTTGGACGAGCCTTCCGTGGCGATGATCGTCACTGCAGGACAGGTAGGGCAGCAGCTGACCAATCTTCCAGAGCTGGCGGGAATTCCTGTGCTGCAAGCCAAAACCCTGGGCCAGACCCGCACCAATCTAAAGATTGTAGACCCGACACAGGGACAGACTACGGATATCAACGAGCCGGGCCCTCAGGTGGAGGAAAAGGCTTTGGCGCAGCTGTTGGAAAAGCTGCTGGCGCGGGCTAGGCCGGGAGATATCGTGGTGCTCTCCGGAAGTCTTCCCCCCGGTGCGCCGGTACAAACCTATGCCGATTGGGTAGCCGCTCTATCCCGGAAAGGGATGAAGGTATTTCTGGATGCGGATGCAGAGCCAATGGCTCTGGGGATCGGCGCCGGGCCTTACTTAATAAAGCCCAATGAGGCAGAGCTTTCCCGGGTTCTGGGGCGAGATCTGCAAACCCTGGAAGCGCAGGTAGAGGCCGGGAAAGAATTGCAGAACCGGGGAATTGCCCGGGTGGTGATCTCTATGGGTGCAAGCGGAGCACTGTTTCTTACGGAAGAGGGCGTTTATCAGGCACAGAGCCTGTCTGTGACGGTAAAAAGCACCGTGGGCGCGGGAGATGCCATGGTGGCGGCCCTAGCGGTGGCGGAGAGTCGGGGAATGCCCATGGAGGAGGCGATCCGGCTGGCCATGGCCATGGGCGCAGCCAGCGTTATGCAGGAGGGCTCCGGCGCACCGGAGCAGAGTCTGGTGCAACAGCTGACCAAGCAGGTGATACTCCGAAAATGGCAATAAAAAACCGCCCTCGGGCGGAAAAAGACATAGAAATAACCCTTGACTGTTTCATCTAACCACGGTGATCAGTCAAGGGTTATTTCTTAAAATTCTTGGGTTCAATCATTGGGTAACCTCTCTTTCTGCGGGATACAGGATGCAGCTTATTTGTAGCTTCAAATTTTGTATGCTTTCGTACATGTTTTACCAATTCTTACTGTTACTTATATGTGAAACGAAAGATTTTTTAGATTCAGCTGCATTCTGTTTTAGGATTTACCTGTACATTGGTATCACCTCTTTGTACTTACAATATAGCACAGGAAGGGCCTTTCCGCAAGATGGCCGAATCCCTAAAAATACACCCACAATTTTGTGAAAACAACAGAAAGTTATAACATATTATCACATATCATTGACAGATACACCCCGCTTATGCTATACTAAATATGTTGGGCGGTTAAAAACCGCCCTGTTTTCACGGAAAGAAGCCCCCGGGTCTTGCCAATGCAAGACCCGGGGTAATTAATTAGTATTCTCCCAGCCAGCGAGGGGAGGTGACCCATACGGGTGCGCCGGATGCCAAGCTCTTGGGCACATCCAGGATCCGCTGATTTCTGCTTCCCCGGAAGGCAGCCTCCAGAGTTTTTTCTGCCTGCAGGAAGGGCCCATCAATCAGCACATCGATGGTCTCCAGCAGCTGCCGTTGTGCGGTTGTACCGGAAAGAAGCTGCTCAAAGGTGTAACCGGAGTAGGATGCCACCTCATAGCCTTTGGCCTTCAGTTCCCGGGCAAGCTCCAGGAAGCCTTCTGCCTGGGCAAAGGGCTCGCCGCCGGAGAAGGTGACGCCCCGGCACAGGGGATTGGATATCACCATATCCACCAGGGTATGGGTGTCCATGGGCGTACCACCGGCAAAGGGCCAGGTCTCCGGATTGTGGCAGCCCGCGCAGTGGTGGGGGCAGCCCTGACAGAAGAAGGTGGTGCGGATGCCGGGGCCGTCCACGATACTGTCGGTCTGTATGCCTGCCAGATTAAGCATTCTTATCCAGAGAGTGCTTCACCCGGTCGCGCTCCTCGGCGCGCTTGGCGTTGTTCCACTTGTCCATTGTGCCGACCAGGTAGCCGGTGATGCGGCGGATCCGCTCAAAGCCGACGCCCTGACCCATTTTTTCGTTATTGGTCTTGATAGTCATGGTGTTTCCTCCTTAGTTGATGCCTTGGAATGCAGGCATGTTGGGGTACTTTCTTCTTAATTCTTCTGCACGCTCGAAGGGGATCTCCTCACCCTCCCGACGGCCGCAGCGGGGACATACATCACCGATGATACCCACATAACCGCAGATGGGATCCCGGTCAACAGGGTGGTTGATGGAGCCGTAGCCGATGCCGTGATCGTGCATGCAGCGGACGATGGATTCGAATGCTTCCACATTGTTGGCGGTGTCGCCGTCCAGCTCCACATAGCTGATGTGACCGGCGTTACACAGGGCGTGGTAGGGAGCCTCCAGCCGGATCTTATCGTAGGCGGAGATGGGGAACCATACGGGAATGTGGAAGGAGTTGGTGTAATATTCTCTGTCGGTGATGCCGGGGAGCTTGCCGTAGCGCTTCTGGTCCATACGGATGAAGCGGCCGGACAGACCCTCTGCGGGAGTACCCAGCAGGGAGAAGTTCATCTTCAGCTCCTGAGACTTGTCATCGCAGAACTTCCGCATGAAGCCCAGGATCTGCTTGCCCTTCTCCTGCATTTCCTCGCTCTGGCCGTGGTGCTGGCCGTAGAGGGCGGTGAGGGTCTCGGCCAGGCCGATAAAGCCGATAGACAGAGTGCCGTGCTTCAGCACATCCCGGAGGGTGTCGTTGGGGGAGAGCTTGTCCGCATCCAGCCACACGCCTTGACCCATCAGGAACGGGTAGTTGTACACATGCTTGCTGGCCTGGATCTCAAAGCGGTCCAGCAGCTGCTGGGCAACCAGCTCCAGCATGTCCTGCAGCTTCTCGAAGAATACCTTCTCGTCGCCCTGGCTTTCAATGGCCAAACGGGGCAGGTTGATGGAGGTGAAGCTCAGGTTGCCCCGGGAGAAGGAGATCTCACGGGTGGGATCGTAGACGTTGCCCATGACACGGGTACGGCAGCCCATGGTTGCCACCTCCGTCTCGGGACGGCCGGGAACATAGTACTGCAGATTGTAGGGAGCGTCCAGGAAGGTATAGTTGGGGAACAGCCGTCTGGCGCTGACCTTGCAGGAGAGCCGGAACAGGTCGTAGTTGGGGTCGGTCTCGTTGTAGTTGACGCCTTCTTTGACCTTGAAGATGTGGATGGGGAAGATGCAGGTCTCACCGTGACCCAGACCGGCATCCAGAGCCAGCAGGATGTTCTTGATGACCATTCTGCCCTCGGGGGAGGTGTCGGTGCCGTAGTTGATGGAGGAGAAGGGGGTCTGGGCGCCGGCACGGGAGTGCATGGTGTTCAGATTGTGGACAAAGCCCTCCATGGCCTGCTTGGTATCCCGGTCGGTCTTGCGAACGGAGCGCTCCTTGACCTTTGCCAGCAGCTTGGCTGCTGCCTCTGCCGTGACAGGGTAGCCAGCGGTCAGCTCGCCGATGATAGCAGCATCGAAGGCGGGGGTGTTTTCCAGCCGTGCCTTCTCTCCGGTGGCGGCTTCTGCCCGGGCAACCAGGTCGAAAAATTCCTCCTGGGTGTATTCCTGATCAGCAAAATCCTCCATAGCGTCCCGCAGACGGCGGCCGAAGGCCTTCCGGTAGGTCTTGGCAACGCCCAGGGCCATGCCGTAGTCAAAGTTGGGAATGGACTGACCGCCGTGCTGATCGTTCTGGTTGGACTGGATGGCGATGGCAGCCAGGGCAGCATAGCTCTGGATGCTCTGAGGCTCCCGCAGGTAGCCGTGGCCGGTGGAGAAGCCATCCTTAAACAGCCGGATGATGTCCGTCTGGCAGCAGGTGGTGGTCAGGCTGTAGAAGTCAAAGTCGTGGATGTGGATGTCGCCCTCCCGGTAGGCCTTGGCGTGCTCGGGGCGCAGCAGATACATCTCGTTATAGGCCTTGGCACCGGCAGCGCCGATCTGCAGCATGGAGCCCATGGCGGTGTTGCCGTCGATGTTGGCGTTGTCCCGCTTCATATCGCTGATGCGGGCATCGATGTTGGTGATCTCGTCGATGGTCTTCATCAGATTGGTGTTGGCCTCTCTGGCCCGGGTGCGGTTGGCCCGATAGAGGATGTAGGCCTTTGCGGCGGCGGAGAAGCCGTGGTTCATCAGCTGCCGCTCCACAGCGTCCTGAATGGCTTCAATGTTGGGGGACTGCTCCGCAAAATTGCCTTCCAGCTCCCGCTGGACATCGTTGGCTACCCGGGCGGCATCTGCGGCGTTGCCCTCTGCGGAAGCCTCCAGCGCCTTTAAGATGGCGGCTGCGATCTTGTTCTGGTCATACAGAACCACGCGGCCGTCCCGCTTGATAATACTCTGAATCATGGTGTTGTCCTGCCTTTCAATCTCTTCGCTTTGCAACACAATATGTAGTGTCCAAAATTGCGTTTCTACACAATATATTGGCACAAAGACTTGCCAAAGTCAACAGAAAATCATCCTGTATCCGCACATTTGTAGAAAGCATACAAAAAACAGGACTGTTTTTTGACAGTCCTGAGAGAGAATGGTTACAATCTGGGACAAACTGGGGAAACACCGGGAAAAGATAACATTCCCCACCGGGATCCGGTGGGGAATGGGGGTTATTCTTCTGTAGGCTCGAAGGCATCGGCCTCGATGAGTTCTGTGTTGTCGGCGTTTACGAAGGCCATCAGCTCATCGCCGGTGATGGTCTCCTTGGCCAGCAGATGCTGGGAGATCTCATCCAGCAGCGCCCGGTGAGAGGTCAGCAGCTGCTTGGTTTCTGTATAGCAGGATCGCAGCAGCTTCTGCACCTCCTGATCCACCAGAGCGGAGGTCTGCTGAGAGCAGTCCAGATAGGCGTTGCCCTCCAGATACTGATGCTGTACCGTGGCCGGTGCCATCAGCCCCAATGCTTCGCTCATGCCATACAGGGTGACCATGTTCCGGGCCAGAGAGGTAGCCCGCTGAATATCATTGGAGGCGCCGGTGGTCTGGACACCGAACACTACTTCTTCCGCTGCCCGGCCGCCTACCAGGGTGCGCAGCTCAGTGAGTAGCTCCTGAGAGGTCTGCAGGTATTTCTCCTCCTCGGGCATCTGCATGGTGTAGCCCAGCGCCCCGGAGGTGTGGGGAACAATGGTGATCTTGGAGACCGGCTGGGCGTGCTTTTCCAGTGCGGCAACCAGGGCGTGACCTACCTCGTGGTAGGCTACGATGCGCTTTTCTGTGTCGGTCAGAACGGTATTCTTTTTCTCGGTGCCGGCGATGACGGTCTCAAAGGATACCAGCAGATCTTCCTGGTTCACCGCCTTGCGGCCCTTCCGCACTGCCCGCAGGGCAGCCTCGTTTACCAGATTGGCAAGATCCGCACCCACCGCACCGGCGGTGGCCTGAGCAAGCTTTTGCAGGTCTACATCCTCGGAGAGCTTGATCTTCCGGGTATGGACCTTCAGCGTATCCAGACGGCCCTGCAGGTTAGGCCGGTCTACAATGATCTGCCGGTCAAAGCGGCCTGCCCGCAGCAGGGCCTTGTCCAGGATCTCCGGACGGTTGGTGGCGGCCAGACACACAACACCCTTGGAGGAGTCGAAGCCGTCGATCTCACCCAGCAGCTGGTTCAGGGTCTGCTCCTGCTCGGTGTTTCCGCCGTAGCGGGAATCCCGGGAGCGGCCCACCGCGTCGATCTCATCTATAAATATAATACAGGGCGCTACCTTGGCGGCCTCCCGGAACAGGTCCCGGACACGGCTGGCGCCTACACCCACGAACATCTCCACGAAGTCAGAGCCGGAGATGGAGAAGAAGGGTACATTGGCTTCACCGGCCACCGCCTTGGCAAGCAGGGTCTTGCCGGTACCGGGAGAGCCTACCAGCAGCGCGCCCTTGGGCAGCTTGGCACCGATCTCCGTATATTTCTGAGGGTGGTGCAGGAAGTCGATGATCTCCTGCAGGGATTCCTTGGCCTCATCCTGTCCGGCCACATCGGCGAAGGTCACACCGGTCTGTTTTTCCATGTAGACCTTTGCTTTGTTGGAACCGATATTTCCCATCATGCCGCCGCCCATCCGTCTGGACAGGAAGGTCATCAGACCGAAGACCGCGCCGAACATGATCACATAATACAGGATCATGGTGATGAAGGAGGTGTCTTCCACGATCTTCACATTGACGGTGGTGCCCATGGCATCGATCTCCCGGGCCAGCGCCAGGGCATCGCCGCTGGGAAGTCCGGTAAAGCAGGCCTTCTGCTGACCGGCGGGCTTGGCGGCCTCCTCCTTGGTCAGGTACAGCACCCGGTCATAGTGCAGCTCGATTTCAGCCAGCTGATCGTTTTGGGCTGCCGCCATAAAGTCAGAGAAGGTGGTCTGGGTATACTGGCTGCGGGAAATGGTGTTATAAATGACGGTGATCAGCAAAATGATCGCCACGGAGATCATCAGGGTGATCCACAGGCGGCCCTTCGGCTGCTTGCCGTCGGGCTTTTTGTTGGGGTTGTTTTGCTTCGGATCCATAATTTGCCTCCTTACAGGCGTTTATTTTCTTCATCATATCACATTTTTCCGTCCGTGGCAATGAAGGATACATCAATGTGCCGTGAATTTTCTGTAAATTTCCGGAAAGAAGGGGCGGATAGGAAAATTTCAGTTGTTTCCCCTGCGAAAATCTGGTATAATAAAAATACTATTCTGGAAAGTATGACCTTTTCTCAAGGAAGAAAGGATGAAAAATAAGGCATGAGACCTGAAAAAGACAGCTACCGCCGCCGGGAATCGGACAGAGGGCGGGAAAACTTCCGCCGGGAAATGTCCCGGGAGACAGAGGAAAACGAAAATCAGCTGGAGGGCCGCAATGCTCTGACAGAGGCCCTGCGCAGCGGCAGAACCATTGATAAGGTATTCATTGCATCCGGTGATACGGACCGGGCCCTGCAGCACCTGGCTGCCCAGGCCAAGGAGGCGGGTGCCGTGGTAGTTCCCGTAGACCGGCGAAAGCTGGATGCCATGTCCTTCACCCGTTCTCACCAGGGCGTGATCGCCCTGGCTGCGGCAAGGGCGTACTGCACCATCGACGATATCCTGCAGGAGGCAGCCGACCGGGGAGAAGCACCCCTGATCGTCATCTGCGATGAGCTGTCCGACCCCCATAATCTGGGCGCGATCCTGCGGTCTGCAGAGTGCGCCGGCGCCCATGGGGTTATTATCCCCAAGCGCCGCAGTGTGGGTTTGACGGCCACGGTGGCAAAGTCCTCTGCCGGCGCGGTGGAGTACATGAAGGTGGCAAAGGTCACCAATATTACAAGCGCCATTCAGGAATTAAAAGAAAAGGGCGTGTGGATCTTCGGCACGGCTGCGGAAGGCTCTGTGCCGATGTATCAGGCGGATCTGACCGTCCCTGCCGGTATCGTCATCGGCAACGAGGGCGACGGCATGGGTCAGCTGGTTCGGAAAAACTGCGATATGCTGGTGCATATTCCCATGAAGGGAAAGATTTCTTCCCTCAATGCCTCTGCGGCAGCATCTATTTTGCTGTATGAGGCAGTACGGCAGCGTCTGGCCAGGTAAGGAGGCAGCTATGGACGAAAAAGTGTATCCGGAGTTTGATCTGGAGGATATTATCCGTGAATTCGGCGAAGAGCCCGCCGGGGAAGCTATGCCGGAGCAGCTTCCGGAAGAGGACACGCAGGAGCAGCTTCCGGAAGAAAAGCCTGCGGAAGAGCCGGAGGAAGTATTTGCGGAAGAATTGGAGCAGAACCTGGAGGAAGAATCCGAATACCTGACCACCTGGGAGCCCACCCAAAAGGAGACAGAATCTGCGGAAGATCTGCAGCAGACCCGCCGGATGGATCCGGTGCGGCTGCCGGAGACCGTGCGGGATATCACCGCCGACACCATCCGGCTGGACGGACTGCGGCAGGAGCTGTCTGAGCTGACCGGGCAGACCCAGCCCCGGGAGGAGACGGCCCGGGAGCTGGAGGATACCATCCGCAGTGAGCCTTTCTCCGAGAAATGGGAGCCGGAGTATGAGCAGCCCATGGGCGACTACAGGCCTCCCCAGCCCATTATTTTCCATCCCCGTTCCCGCCTGCGGGAGCTGAAGCGAAAGCTGGTGGCTGGCCCTGAGAAGCGGTACTACGCCCTGTCTGAAAAGGGCCTTGGCAAGCTCCAGGCGGCGATCTTCATCAGCCTGCTGGTGGTGCTCATTGCTGCGGCCTCCACGGCTATGTATGCCTTCGGCGCGGTGCAGGAGAACCGGCTGCGGCTGATGGTCTTCGGCCAGTTCCTTGCCATGCTGGTGTCGGCGCTGCTGGGCAGCTTCCAGCTGATCGAGGGCGTGACGGACCTTGTGAAAAAGAAGTTTACATTAAATACTATGTTGGTGGTCACCTTCCTGCTGTGCTGCGTGGATGGCATCGTCTGCCTGCGGCAGCTGCGGGTGCCCTGCTGTGCGGCATTCAGTCTGGCTATGACCATGTCCCTGTGGAGTACCTATCAGCGCCGTGCAACCCAGATCGGCCAGATGGACACCATGCGCAAAGCCACCCGGTTGGACGGGGTGGCTCTGCGGGAGGATTACCTGGACGGGGCGAAGGGCTTTGTCCGCTGCGAGGGTCAGGTGGAGGACTTTATGGACCACTATGACCAAACCGGTAAGCCGGAAAAATGCTTGCGGATCTACGGACTGGTGGCCCTGTGCGTGGGCGTGGCCATCGGTATGGCGGCAGGTGTGCTGCAGGGCTTGCAGGCCGGTCTGTCCACCGGTATTTCCGTGGGAGTGCAGGTGGCGGCGGTATCCCTGTTGGCAGCGATGCCGGCCTCGGCGTTTGTCTGCCACAGCCGCCCTATGTGGGTGCTGGAGGGAAGACTTCATAAACTCAGAACCGTCATCTGCGGCTGGCGGGGCGTGGAGGGACTCAGCGGTCGGGCAATCATGCCCCTGACCCATCAGGACCTGTACCCTGCCGGCTCTGTCCGGATGAACGGTATGAAATTCTTCGGCAGCACAGAGCCGGAGGAAGTGATCGCCTGCGCAGCTGCGGTGATCACCTCCGACAACGGATGCCTTGCGGATCTGTTCCAGCAGTTGCTGGACAGCCATAACTGCAGACGCTATACCGCGAAGAACTTGCAATACTATGCCCATGGGGGCATTGGAGGCACAGTGGAAGAAGAGACGGTGCTCATCGGATCTCTGGCATTTATGAAGGAAATGGAGATTCAGGTGCCGGATAACGCCAAAATTTCCCAGGCGGTGTATGTGGCGATTGACGGAGAGCTGTGCGGCCTGTTTGCCATGCACTACGAGAAGACCAAGTCCTCCGCCGCTGGCTTGTCCACCCTCAGTTCCTACCGGAATCTGTACTGCGTGCTCACAAGCAGCGACTTTACCCTGACTCATAGCGCCATTGGCAACCGATTCAGTATAAAGACCAAGCGGCTTTTGCTGCCGGAGCGGGATCTGCGGGCGCAGCTGCAGCAGAAGGAAGCAGCTGAGGATGCCCAGGCGTTGCTAATGACCACCGCAGAGGGTCTGGCACCCATCGCCTACGGTATTACCGGTGCGCGGGTGCTGAAGATGGCCAGCAAGCTTGGCACGGGCATGCATATGGCAGGCGGCATCCTGGGCCTTGTGATCATGGCGGTGCTGGTGGCGCTGGGCGCTCTGGAACTGCTGACACCGGCCAATATGTTCCTGTATCAGCTGGTCTGGCTGATCCCCGGTCTGCTGATTACCGAATGGACCAGGGCAATCTGATATTTTTGAAAAGCACATCGCAATTGCGGTGTGCTTTTTACGTGGGCGAGGGACAGATGTTTTTTCAACAAAGACGAGCGATTTGTGCATTTTTTACGGAAAAACAGGTTTTCATGTGGTGAATATTGCTAAGAACAATACGGTTTCGTAAAAATGCCAAAAATAGGCATTGAAATCGCCGGGTGATTCATGTATAATGTCCGTATTGCGGTGAAAAAGCACCGCGGTCCACGAAAGGAGAATAGTTTACCATGTACACTGCTAATGCAATTCGAAATGTTTGCCTGCTGGGCCATAGCGGCAGCGGCAAGACCGCTCTGGCCGAGAGCTTACTTTACATGACCGGTGCCATTGACCGGATCGGCAAGAATGCCGACGGCAACACCGTATGCGATTACGATCCCGAAGAAATTCGCCGTAATATTTCCATTTCCACCTCTCTGGTGCCTCTGGTGTATAAGAACACCAAGATCAACCTGCTGGACGCACCCGGCGGTTTTGATTTCTCCGGCGCTACCATGGAAGCTCTTCGGGCTGCCGACGCTGCCATTATCGTCTGCGCCGCCAAGGACGGCCTGACTGTTGGTATGGAGAAGGCTTGGAAGTACTGCGATGAGCGCAATATGCCCTGCTTCATTTACATCTCCAAGGTGGACGAAGATAACTCCGACTACAACGCCACTTTCAATGCTCTGCGTGAGAAGTACGGCAACCGGATCGCCCCCGTGGTGGTTCCCATCTGGGATGCCAGCCACAAGGTCACCGGCATCATCGACGTGCTCAATAAGCGCGCTTATGAGATGAAGAACCTGAAGCGGGTGGAAATCGACATTCCTGAAGGCAAGGATGGGGTCATCACTGAGTTTAACGATGCTCTTAAGGAGTCTGTTGCCGAGACCAGTGAGGAACTGATGGATAAGTTCTTCGGCGGTGAGGACTTTACTTATGCTGAGATGATCAAGGGTATGCACAAGGGCGTGCTGGACCGCTCCCTGTTCCCTGTGCTGTGCGGCTCCGGTGTCAGCTGCCTGGGCAGCCTCATGCTGATGGATCAGATCATCGACCTGTTCCCCAACCCCATCGAGGGTAACTATCATAAGGCCACTTTGGCTGACGGCACTACTGAGGAGTTCGTGGTATCTCCCGGCGGCGTGCCCTCCGCCTTCGTCTTCAAGACCGTGTCCGACCAGTACGGCAAGTACTCCTATGTGAAGGTCCTCTCCGGTGAGATCACCTCCGACACCACTCTGGTCAACGCCCGTACCGGCGAGACCGAAAAGCTGGGCCGTCTGTACGCCATGTGCGGCAAGAAGGCTACCGAAGTGAAGGTTCTGACCTGCGGCGATATCGGCGCCATCGGTAAGATGGACAAGGTCAAGACCGGCGATACTCTGTGCGACCCCAGAAAGGTTGTTTCTCTGAAGCAGATCCCCTACGCGCCTGCTTGCTACTCCATGGCCATTGCTCCCAAGACCAAGGGTCAGGAAGAAAAGGTGGCTGCAGGTCTGGCTCGCCTGAATGAAGAAGATCCCTCCTTCAGCGTTGTCAACAACGCCGAGACCCACCAGCTGGTCATCACAGGCTCCGGCGATCAGCAGCTGGATGTGCTGGTGGCCAAGCTGAAGAGCCGCTTTGGCGTGGATGCTGAGCTGAGCCCCGCCAAGGTTGCTTACCGTGAAAAGATCAAGAAGACCGTTCAGGCTCACGGCCGTCACAAGAAGCAGACCGGCGGTTCCGGTCAGTTCGGTGATGTGTGGGTTCGCTTCGAGCCTCAGGAGGAGCAGGATGAACTGATCTTCGATGTAGAAGTTGTCGGCGGCGCTGTTCCCAAGAACTTCAACCCCGCAGTTGAAAAGGGTATTCAGGAAGCCGTTCAGAAGGGCCCCCTGGCAGGTTACCCCATGGTTGGTCTGAAGGCCGTTCTGTACGATGGCTCTTACCACCCCGTTGACTCCAACGAAATGGCATTTAAGCTGGCTGCCATTCTGGCCTTTAAGGAGGCTATGCCCAACGCCATGCCCACCCTGCTGGAGCCTGTGGGCGCTCTGGCCGTTACCGTTCCCGAGTCCTATGTGGGCGACGTGATGGGTGACCTGAGCAAGCGCCGCGGCCGTCCTATGGGCATGAACCCCGATGCCGACGGCAACACCGTGGTGGAAGCGGAAGTTCCCATGGCAGAGATGAGCAGTTATGCCATCGATCTGCGCGCCATGACCCAGGCCCGTGGCTCCTTCACTCTGGAGTTTGTCCGTTATGAGGAAGTGCCTAAGGCAAACCAGCAGAAGATCATTGACGAGGCCAAGAACGACGAATAATTTCATCATCTCAAAGCGGTGCAGTGCAAACTGCTCGGCTTTTTGTATAAAGAAAACCACGCGTTAGACGCGTGGTTCCATAAAGTCTATGGCGGTGAGTAATAAAAATAGATACGGATGGTTTGATAAAGAAGTAAGCAGTAGCGATAAAGAGAAAAAGCCTCCCTTGTGTAAAGGGAGGTGGGTCGCCGAATGGCGAGCCGGAGGGATTGTTATACATCGAACCAAAACAATCCC
>JAZOBL010000011.1:0-65591 GCA_045595945.1 Faecousia sp. | reverse complement strand
GAAAAGAAGGAGCAAAAAAGCTTTTACTTGATGCTCACCTTGATGAAATTGGAACGGTAGTTACAAAAATTTGTGATGGTGGATTTTTAAAGGTTTCAAATTGCGGAGGTATTGATACAAGGGTATTATCTGCAGGAGAAGTTTACATTTACGGTAAAAAAACCATTACCGGAGTTGTATGTTCAAAACCTCCCCATTTAACAACGCCCGAAGACAGAAAGAAAAAAATACTTCTCAAGGATATGGCTATTGATACGGGTTACACAAAAGAAGAACTGGAAGAAATCGTTTCAATAGGCACACCGGTTGGCTTCAAAGTTACAACGGAACGTTTGGGAGATAATCTTGCAACCGGAAAATCCTTCGACGACAGAATATGCGGCACTGTAATTTTACACGCCCTTGAGCTTTTGAAAGACAAGGATTTAAATGTTGATATTTATGCTTTGTTCAGTGGTGGTGAAGAAACAAATTATGTTGGTTCTCGCCCCGGCGCTTTTATAATCGATCCCGATTGGGCTGTTGTAATAGACGTATGCAATTGTTCTATTCCCGAAACCCCTAAGCACAAGCAATCTAATTTCATAAACAAAGGTGGCGTAATTTCATATTCCACAACCACCTCAAGAAAATTTACTCAAAAGCTTATCGATGCAGCTAAAGATGAAAATATTCCTCATCAAATAATAGCTGAATCAGGTTATACCGGAACAAACGCAACAATGATTCAAATATCAAGAGCAGGCGTTCCAACGGTTCTTATTTCAATTCCACTCAAAAATATGCATACACCTGCTGAAATAGGCTCACTTGTTGACGGCAAGTATAAAATACTAAACAAAGTCGGTCAGGGCGGTATGAGCGTTGTTTACCTCGCCATGAACGAAAAGGCGAATAAACAATGGGCAGTTAAGGAAGTCCGTAAGGACGGTGTCCGGGACTTCGAGGTTGTTAAACAGGGTCTTGTGGCAGAAACAGATATTCTGAAGAAGCTCAGCCACCCCAACCTGCCCAGCATCATTGATGTTATTGATACGGATGAGTCCTTCATCATTATCATGGACTACATTCAGGGTAACTCCTTGAACAAGGCACTGGAGGAATTCGGTGCCCAGCCGCAGGAGAATGTCATTATTTGGGCAAAGCAGCTCTGTGATGTTCTGAACTACCTGCATACAAGAACACCGGCAATTATCTACCGTGACATGAAACCGGCAAATATTATGCTGAAGCCTGACGGCAACGTAACGCTGATCGACTTCGGTACAGCTCGTGAGTACAAAGAAAAAAATCTGGCGGATACCACTTGCTTGGGTACGGTTGGCTATGCTGCTCCGGAACAATTCGGCGGTATGGGTCAGACGGATGCCAGAACCGATATTTACTGCTTGGGTGCAACTCTTTACCATTTGGTAACCGGTATGAACCCCTGCGAGCCTCCCTACGAAATTAAACCCATTCGAGATATTAACCCCGGTCTTTCCGCAGGTCTTGAAAAAATCATCTTAAAATGCTGCCAGCGAGACCCTAACGACCGCTATCAATCTGCTGCAGAGCTGATGTTCGCATTGGAACATTATCTGGAGGAAGATGAGGATTTCAAGAAACGCCAAAAGAAGAAGCTGACTACATTCATCGCAATGTTGGTGCTGTCTTTAGTGTTTGGATTGACTTCCATTTGGGGCTACCTTTCTGCAGAACAGAAGAAGGGCGAAAACTACGATCAGATCCTTTTGGAAGCAGAGTCTGTTGAAGACTACTACGAAGCGATCATGACCGATCCCACCCGTACTGAGGCATATCTGCAGCTTAACGAGTTCCTGACTTCCGACTATATTTTGACAAAAGAAGAAGGAAAGCAGATTCAGAAGCTGCTTGCGGGATTTGATCAAGCTGGTGCCGGTGGCTTCATTCAAACGATTGATGCTATGACAGAACTGAAAGAGGCTAATCCTGCCGGCTATGATGAGGTATGCTTCAACATTGGTTGGAGCCTTCTGTCCTACTACGATACCGGTATTGACAGAGACAGATATGCCAACGCAGCTAAGTGGTTCCAGTATATGCGGGACAATGGCACCGATAATGGCAGCATTGCCGCTATCTTCTGTGACATTTCTCAGTGTACGACCAAGATCAACGAGTTGCACGGTAGTAAGGTTATTCAGACTCAAGCGCTGAAGGAACAGCGCGAGAACCTTTGGCAGATGCTTCAGAACCTAAAGTCGAAAGCAGAAGGTTATGTAACTGACTACAAACTGCAGGTTTGGATCGAAATTGACAGTCTAGTAAACGGCAATATCAGTGACTTCCTCGAAGTTACGGATCCCGCTACTTTGACGTCACTTCTGCAGGAAATTCAGAATGGTGCTGCTGCGATTGATAATTCCAGTCCTGACATTCAGAATCTGGTTAAACAGTTGCAAGCATCTACTGCTGAGACAATCAGCAGAGTGCAGACCGCGCAGTAAGGAGGGATAGATATGTCGTATGAAATGTACCGATACATATTCCTTGGTGCTTTGATTGCTTGTGGTGTTTTCTTCGCGATTGCAGTTGTCCTGTTCTTTACACTAAAAATTCCGAAGGTTATCAGCGACTTGACCGGTAGAACAGCCAGAAAAGCGATAGAAAACATTCGGATGCAGAATGAACAGTCTGGCGATAAGACCTACCAGTCTAGTGCGGTCAATCTAGAGCGCGGAAAGCTCACAGATAAGATTTCTCAGTCCGGACGTCTTATGCCTAGAGATGCAACGCCGTTTGGAACAGGTGTTATTACTGAGAAGATCTCCACTATGGAGCTTGAACAGCCTGTTGGAGAAACAGATGTGTTGGATCAGCCTGTCGGTGAGACCGATGTTTTGTCGCCTGCTGCTGGAGAAACAGATGTTCTAGCTCCCGTTGCTGGTGAAACCGAGGTCCTTGCTCCTGCAGAGCAGCCTGTTCAAGCCTTTACTGTTGAATATGAGATTACCTTCATTCACACTAGTGAAGTGATCGCATAGGAGGCAGTCTGGTGAAGCAAAGACAAATTGATCGGATACTTTTGGGTGTATCTGTAGGATGTTTTCTGATAATGTCTATCAGCTTCTTACTAATGCCCATTGAGTCAATAACCATTCTTCCTGGTTTGCTGTTTTGGCTTAGCTTAGTGCTTGGCCTCATACTACAGATAGTTTTAGAGGTTAGGCGCCGGGCGTTCTTCAAGTCATACACAGTTAAACGGAAGAAAATGCAAAAGCCAAAGAACGGATTGCTTTCGTTCGGGTCAAACGCGGCAGCAATTATTGCAGATAGATCTATGATAATTAGTTTTGTTGCAATGATCTTGGCTTTTATACTCACAAAAGGATATGGATACATATGCTACATCTTCATAGCAACTACTATCTTTTCCTTTTGTATGCACTGTGTATTGAATGGAAGGATATACTTCCACGCAAAAAATCAGATCAAGGTCCGGCAGGTGCTGGAACAAAAGAAAGCGAACTCTACAGATAAAGGAGAGAGTACAAAATGAGAACAACAAATTCTCTCGGAAACAGACTCGTTGCACTGGCTCTTAGCATTATCATGGTGCTGGGTATGGTTCCTACAAGTGTTTTTGCGATTGAGCCGACACCCGCATATGGCATTGTAGAAAGCTTTACCGACGGTGTGGTGATCAATTCCTCAGGGTCAGAGGTGAAAGCTACCTATGGTGGCACTCTGAACTGGATTGCAAAGGACGAATCCGTTGGAAGAATGTCTGATGGATGGTGGGTTGGACTGAAGGTTACTGCTCCCGAAACCATCAACATCGAAACCGCAAAGTATACTAGCGGTGGCGAGGCAAAACTGTTTAAGGATTATAACGATTCTGCAGACGATGCCGAGGTTCAGTGGATCGGTTTATGGAGTCTGGTGAAAGAGGACTATCTGCGCAGCGCGGGTCAAACTGATGGCCTATCTACCTACACCTGGACATTCGACTGGGATGGCGATGGTGTATTTGAACAGACTGTTGTGCTTGACATCGAAGCAGCCCGGACGGTTCTCCTTAATAGCGAAGGTCAACAGGTTTATCCCGCTGCCCCTATTGGAAATGGTACTGTTGTCGGCATTACTGATGGTGCTTCCATCTCTGCAAACGGCAACTCCACAACTGTTACCTATGGCAATATCACTCTGAATTGGGATGCAGCAGATCCCGCTGTTGGGCGGAATCAAGACGGCTGGTGGGTCGGCATGAAGATCACTGCTCCTTCTGAACTGACAAAAGAAACTGATTTTACCAATGTAACCTATCAGAGCTATGGTGCTGATGGCTGGTCTGCTGCAAAGTCTTTCTGGAATGCACAGGACTCTGACAAGGCTGTGGCAGACACAGCTCGTTATCTGACTATGTGGGGTCTCATCACTCCCGAGCTGATTGCCAATGATAACGATAATGTTCTGACTTATCAGTATCGCTTTGATTGGAACGGGGACGGCATTTATGAGCAAACTCTTACTATGAAGGTTGATGCTACCACCGTTAAACTGATGAAAAACGGTATTCAGCAGCTGCCTTTGCAGTATGGTGCTGCAGAGCCTATTACCCAGGGTAGTGTTACCGGCAGTGAAACAGCCAATAGTGTTATCACGTTCGAGAACATTACGCTGAATTGGAATGAGGCAAATCCTGCTGTCGGCCGGAATCAAGATGGCTGGTGGGTTGGCGCCAAGATTACTGCCCCCACAAGCATGACTACAGAAGCAGTGTGTGGCAACATCAAATATCAGCGTTATGAGAACGGCACATGGTCCGAAGCTAAATCCTTCTGGAATGCTCAGGATTCCGATAAGAATGCTGCAGATACTGCCCGTTATTTGACCATGTGGTGTCTTGTTACGCCTGAACTGATTGCAAATGACAATGACGGCATCCTGACTTTGCAGTATCGTTTTGACTGGAATCAGGACGGTGAATATGAGCAGCAGCTCACAATGAAAGTCGATGCCAGCAAGGTTACTCTGCTGAACGAGAACAATGTTCAGGTGTATCCTACTTTGGGTGTTGTTACTCCTTTGACCAATGGTACAGTTACCGGCAGTGGCACGGGCGAAGCCTCTGTACTTATCAAAGATGTGACACTCTCTTGGTCCGAAGCGAAACCCGAGATCGGTCGCGGTCAGGACGGCTGGTGGGCCGGCATTAAGGTTACCGCTCCTTCTGGTACTGATCTAGAAAACATCAAGTACCGTCGTAAGACTGCTGAGGGTTGGACTGAGGCTATGGCTTATGCTCCTGACGACGGAACCAATGATACTATGCAGCTCTGGGGCTTGGTTACCGCTGAGTATCTTGATCAGTTTATTGGCTACGGCAGAAATATGAACTACACCTGGCAGTTCGACTGGAACAATGACGGTAACTTTGAGCAGACCGTTACGATGTCCGTTGATCCCAGCAATATCACATTGAAACAGGCTGGTTTTGATTTCTCCGTAGATTCTGATACTATTACCTACGGTGATAATAACAATGTTTATACCATTCTGACTCCTACCGGTGGTCAGGCTGGCACTCTCGAATACAGCATCAGTGATCCCACTGTTGCAACCTTGAATAGTGATGGTACACTGACCATTCTTAAGGCAGGTACCGTTGAGATTACCGCTACTCTGAGTGGTGAACACTACGAAGACATTACTGCTACCTATACATTGACCGTAAACAAGGCAGATCAGCCTGATTTCGGTTTCGATAATCCTCCCGCTACTGTGACCTGGCAGGAAGAGCTCTGGGGCGCTCTGGCTCTCAAGAACGGCTTAGGCAAAGGTGCTCTTACTTGGAGCGTTAAGGGTGATAGCGATGTTGCAAGTGTTGATCCCGCTACTGGCAAGATCACCCTGCTGAAGGCTGGTACCTTCACCCTCCAGGTGCAAAAGGCTGGCGACGATTGCTATAATACTTCTGCTATGGTAGAAACCGAGATTGAGGTCCTGCGTAAGAATCAGGAAAACTTTGGCTTTGGTGAAACCGAGACTGTTGACGTTACCTATAACGATAACAACAACCAGTATACTCTTGTGGCAACAGGTGGCCAGTCTAGTAAAGATGTTGTATACACCTTTAGTGGAGATGCTGTGGAAGTAAACGAGACCACAGGCGTTGTAACCATTCTGAAGTCCGGTGTTGTTACCATTAAGGCGACAAAGCCTGCGGATGATCGGTACAATACAATAACTGATTCCTATAAACTTACTATTGAGAAGGATGAGCAAGACTTCACCTTCGTTCACGACAAAGCAATCGAAGAAAAGTATGGCCTGACTTCCTTTGAAACAAAGATTACACCCTCTGCACTGAACAGCGGTGTGATCACCTATGCTGTTTCCAATAATACGATTGGTGCTACGGTGAATAGCTCCGGTTTGGTAAGCTTTGCAAACTCCACCGGCAAGGCTGGTACAGTGACTGTTACTGTCACTATGGTTGAGGATGATTGCTATAAGGCTTGTTCAAAGTCCTATACCATTACGCTTGACTACGAATCAACCCCTTCGACTCCTTATGCTCTGTATGGCGATAAGATTATCAGTGGTAGTTCATGGTTTACTGGTGATGTAAAAATCTATGCCCCCAATGATTATCAGATCAGCTATAGCAATGATTTGACTGATAACGAATGGGAAAATTATGTAGAGTGGAAGATTGATGGAGAAACTGGTACTTGGGCAGCTGGCTCTGAGCCTGTTGTGTACCTGAAGAATTCCAAAACCGGTGCTATCACCGATGCCATTCCTGTATCTGACCTGAAGAGAGACACTGTGAAGCCTAATGGACTTGCAATCTCCTACGATGTCAGTGTTTGGGCAACCATTGGAGAAAAGTTGTTTGGTTTTAATGCATCTACAGTAAAGGTCACTGTTACTGCTGCTGATTCGCTGTCCGGTATTGGCAAGATGGAATACAGCTTAGACGAAGGCAATACCTACACAGAGATTGCTGCATCTAATGGCAACTATGAGTTCTCCGTTCCTTCGCAGTACCGCCGTCAACTTTGGATGAGAGCTACCGATGTAGCTGGCAATGCTGAGGTTTATAAGCATCTGAAAGACGATAAAGATGCTGTTTTGATTGTCGATCATACTGAGCCTGGTTTAACAGTTTTGTATTCTGGTGGCATGGACGACGAAGCTACTAATGGCATCCGTTATGTCAAGAGCAAAGACGGTGTTAAGGTTGTTTTTGAAATCACCGATGAGAACTTTGATTTGCGTGAAGTTGATCCAACAGTTGTTGTAATTCGTAACAATGAGGCAACACCTGTTGTTTTGATGAATGGCGATGCCGAGGCAACGTGGATTTTTGACGCTACATCTGGCAAATTGACTTTCGATTTGGTAGAGGAAGGCGACTATATTATTAAGGCTGAGTTCGCAGACCGCCTGTATGACGAAAATAACCCCGATAGCAGCAATAGAAAAGTTACCTATGAATCCGAGGTTCGTATTGACCGGAAAAAGCCTGTAATTGAATCTACCATTGAGAACGGAAAATACTATACCGAGAATCAGAACTTTGTTCTGACAATTACCGAGCACAACTTCGATGCAGATAAGGTCAACCTGGCAATTAGTGCTGTAGATAGCAAGGGTGCTGCTGTTCTGAGTGCAGCTGAAATTCAGGCGTTTGCAGATCTCGCTAAGAATCCTGACAAGTGGATTCCTGTTGCAGGAACTGACAAGCATCAGCTAACCCTCGACATTGCAAAGGATGGCAATTACACTGTAACGGTTAATTTCACAGATGTATTGGATTGGGTTGCGGATGAATATGCGACAGAGTTTACGCTGGATAAGGTTGCACCTACTGCTCCTGTCATTACCTACAAAACCGTTAAGGACGAGATAATCCTGGGCAAACTGTTTGGGTTCTCCAAGGAAACCGTTCGTGTTTCCATACAGACTAGCGATGTTACCAGTGGCGTAGACTTTATTAAGCTTTCGCTTTATCCTGCAGGACCCTCTGATGCGACTACTTTGACGATGCCTATTAATCTGGAGATTTACGCAGATGGCACTGTTAGAACTGGAGAGAAGGGCTTCATCGGCAATATTGATGTCGTTGGCAATTCTGACAATTTGACCCTAAGTTTTGATGTTCCTGTACAATTCCGCGGAACTATCTATGCAGATGCTTACGACAAAGCAATGTGGAACAAGGAGACTTTTGAGGAAAAAGAGATCGTAGTTGACGACATTGCTCCCGATGTAGTTATTGAGTTCACTGGTGACCGTCAGGACTCTGTAAAGGCAGACATTGGAAACACTATCACCCGAGAAACAATGTCTACTCCCGATGCAACCACTCGTTTCATCTACAATGGCAATGTAACCGCAACCATCAAGATCAAAGAAGCGAACTTCTTCAAGGAAATCGATATGCCCATCACAGTGATTCGTGATGGACAGACGGTAACCACCGGTTTCACTGACTCCGGATGGAGTAATGAGCCTGATGCCGCTGGCTATTATGTCAGAACAATTGTGCTGCAGGATGACGGCGATTATCGTATCAAGGCTTCTTACAAGGATCATTCCCTGAATGATATGGAATGGGGGTCCAATGAGGGTTCCAATGAGTATGCGCAGAGTGGCGTATATAACTACGAGTCCAATATCCACAGTATTGACACCAAGGCTCCTGTCTATGAGGTAACTTACGACAACAATGAAGTTATCCAGACCTTAAATGGCAGAGCTTACTTCAAGGCCAACCGGGAGGCTACCATCAAGGTTACTGACCGGAACTTCCGTCCTAATGAGGTTGTATTCAATGTTACCGCAACTGATATTGCCGGCAATGCTGTTACCTACACCTATTCCGATCTGAAGTCCTGGAGTGATTGGACCAAGGGCACTGACGGTATTACTTGGACAGCAACAGTTCCTTTTGCACCCGATGCAAATTACACTGTAAGCTTCTCCTATGACGATCTTGCTAACCATAAGATGGTAAACAAGGACAATGTTGAAGAAGTTTACAACGCAGAGTTCACTGTTGATACCAAGATCCCCACCGGCTTGAAAGTTGAGTACAAGTCTAAGGATGCACAGGTTCTGAACAAGATTCTGAATGCAATTACCTTCGGCAACTATAAGGCTGCACAGGAAGTTGTTCTTACAATGACTGATGCTACCGCGGGTATTGATTACATTGAATTGACTGTTACCCCCGAGGGCCCTGCTTCTGCTACCAACCTGGTTATGCCTGAGAATTTGGTAGTAAACGCTGATGGTTCTGTCAAGTCCGGCACTAAGGGCTTCATTGGAACGATTCGCAGCAGCGCTAACAATGGCGACCTGACACTTTCCTTTGATGTTCCTGCACAGTTCCGTGGCAAGATTAGCTTTGTTGCTTACGACAAGTCTAGCAACCACAGCGACTCTCATGCAGATCCCGGTGTGCTGGTAGTTGATACCATCGCTCCCGGACATACCATTTCCTACAATCCCTCTAATGTTGTGAATGTTTCCGACATGAAGGATATGACTGGTTTCGACGCTGCTAACGGCATTACTGACATCACTAGCACCGATTCCTCTTATGTTATGTACTTCTCCGGTGACGCTGTAGCGACAATCAAGATCGACGAAGCGAACTTTGATCCTTCCGTCGTTAAGATTGAAGTGCTCGACGGTAACGGTGATGCTGTTCAGGGTTGGACTCAGACCGATTGGACAACCGTTACAGAAGCAGGCAAGGCTGATTCTCATACGAAGACTGTGACGATTCCTGCAGAGGGTGATTATCAGCTCAAGGTGTATTATCAGGATCACTCCATGAATACCCCTGTTGATTACCTATCTCAGTGGATCGTGGTCGATAAGACCGCTCCTGTAATCGATGTAAAGTATTCCAACACCGATGTTAAGAACACCATCGAGAACCGCGACTACTTCTCTGCAACACAGACGGCAACCATCACCATTAAGGAACACAACTTCCGCGCTGATGATGTTGTCATTAAGGTGACCGCTAAGGATGTTCTGAACGCCGATGTTCTGACTTTGAATGCTGATGGCACTGTAAAGGCTTATGCAGATCAGGGCGCAGATCGCAAGAGCTGGACTTCTTACGAGGCTGGTACTTGGCGTGTGAAGGATGATGCGTTCATCATCACTCTGAACTACACCACTGATGCTAACTATACCTTCGATATTGAGTATCAGGATTTGGCAAAGAATGTGGCTGCTGACTACGAGCAGGACCTGTTCACAGTTGACGTTACTGCTCCCAAGAATCTGACTGTTGATTACAGCACAAGCGTATTTGAGCAGATCAAGGAGTCCATCACCTTCGGCTACTACAATGCCATGATGACTGTGACTATCACTGCAGAAGACGACACTTCCGGCATCTACCACTTTGCTTATAGCTACATCAAGGGTAAGGATGTCAGCGGTGTCAACGCTGAACTGCTGGATCAGGCAATTAAAGAAGCAGAAATCACCTATGACGGCAAGAAGGCTACTGCAACCTTCAACATTCCCAAGATGGTTCTTGGAGCCGATAACCAGTTCAACGGCACTGTTGAGTTCACTGCATTTGACCGCAGTGAAATCACTACAGAGCTGAAGGACAGCACAGTAATCGTCGTGGATAACATCACTCCCACCTCCAAGATTACTTACAACGCACCTGTCCAGACAGCTAACGGCATTTCCTATTACGATGGCAATATCAATGCCACTATCGTAATCAATGAGGCTAACTTCGATGCAAAGGATGTAGTCGTTACTGTTACTAAGGACGGTGAAAACTTCCCGGTCAATGTTTCCTGGAAGGACGATAGTGTGGATACCCATACCGGCACCTTTACACTGACCAAGGATGGCGATTACATCGTATCCGTACAGTACAAGGATAAGTCTGGCAACCAGATGACTTCCTATAAGTCCAATGAGCTGACTTTGGATGCAACTAAGCCTACTATTAAGGTTTCTAACATTAAGGCCAACTCTGCAAACAAGGATGAAAAGTACGGCTTTGTTATCACCGTCAATGACACCAACCTGGATGCTTCTTCCCTCAAGCCTGTTCTGAAGGCCGTTGTACAGAAGGAAGAGGGTGTGTATGTGACTATGGATATTGACCTGGGCGACGCAAAAACCGTCGTCAACGGTCAGACCTACACTTACACCATTGAGGATCTGCCAGATGATGGCTTCTATACCTTGACCTGTGAGGTTAAGGATATGTCTGCCAATGGTATGTCTCAAATCGTCCTTGACGATGGCGAGAGCTACGATCAGGTTCAGTTCTCTGTCAACCGCAACGGCTCTGCCTTCGGTTATGGCAACAAGTTCACTGAGGAACTGGTCGGCCAGTACTACATCTACAGCGTTGATGAAGATGTGGTGATCGTGGAAGTCAATGTTGATCCCATCGAAGAGTACAAGGTTTCTCTGAACGGCAAGGAGCTCACCGAGGGTACCGATTACACCACAACTCAGACCTCTAAGGATGGCGAGTGGAGCAAGCGCACCTATACCATCAAGAAGTCTCTGTTCGAGGCTGAGGGTGAGTATAGCATCATCGTTACTTCTACCGATAAAACTGCCACCACCGCATTCAGTGACGTCAAGAACCTCTCTCTGGCGTTTGTGGTTGACCAGACCAAGCCTGTCCTGACCATCACCGGTTTGGAAGCAGGCGGTCGTTACCAGACTAATGCTCAGACTGTTACACTGATCCCCACCGATGAGGGTGGCAGATTGAACAGCTTGACAGTTCTGGTTCTGGATTCCAACGGCAATCCTTTGAAGGACGATAGCGGCGCTGATATCAGTGTTCGTTTTGAAATGTCCGGCGAGGAGCTGTTGAAGTATCTGGAAGAAAACGATGGTAAGGTTACCTTCACCGTTCCGGAAGGCCTGAATAATCAGGTTAAGATCGTCTGCAACGACTGCGCAGTTAACGCAGAGGATCTGACAAATGAGTATAACGAGCTGTTCGAGAGAGTAACAGTTTCTCAGAATCAGTTGGTTATCTTCTACGCAAATACTCCTCTGTTTGTCGGCACCATCGTTGGTGTTCTGGCTGTTGCCGGCTTGATCGTATTCCTGATCAAACGCAAGAAGGATAAGAAGAACAAGACTGCAGCAAAAGCTTAAAATTCGTGGGCAGCAGCTACATTGCTGCTGCCCATTAATCTATTTGCTCAAGAAGGACATAGTTCTACTTAAAAAGAATTGAGGTGGCTTCGAATGAAAATGTGTAGCAACTGTGGGGTACAAACTGAAGATAATGCTAAGTTTTGTCCATCATGCGGTTCGTCCGACTTGATTGCACAATCTGCATCTGTTCAACAGTTTGATCAAGTACAATCATATCCGCCAATTTTTAATCCTACATATCAAGTGGAGACTGTACAAGATACCGCTGACGATACAAATGGCAGTGAGAATATTCTTGCTGGTATTGTTGGAGCGTTTTTGTTTTCTATTTTAGGCGGACTTTTATATTTTATCATTTATCAAATTGGTATTATTGCGGGTATCTGTGGTCTGGTAATATTTGTATTAGCAAACTTCGGATACGGTTTGTTTTCGAAGACAAAAAACAAAGCATCCATGGTTGGACTTATTTCTGCAATTATTGCAACAATCGTAATGATCTACGCAGCAGAATTCTTCTGTATTTCTTTTGAAATCTTTCAGGTTTACAAGGATCAAGGGATCACAATTTTTGATGCGATTAGAGCTACTCCGGAATTCCTTGCTGAACCGGAGATCGGCGAGGCTGTCGCAGGAGATCTCGTATTTGCATATGTCTTTGGTTTCATCGCAACTATAAGCAACATCGTTCAAATTGTGAAGGCGAGGAAGAAGAAACAATGAGTGATTTTATAGAAAAGAAATATAAATCTGACAAAGTATTTCGCATTTGTTTGCTTATCTTGTTAATACTTACGATAATCGCTTATGCATCTATGGGTTTTGTCGAGGAAATAGAGTTGGTGATCATTCCTGCGACGCTTTTGGCTAACGCTCTGTGGATTAGTGGAGTAATTTATTTTACTTCTTTTCTACCTTTTCTAAACAGTGTTAAGCGGTTAATAGCGAAGGGGTTGGAAAGCCTTATTGAAGATATATCACTTGAAAGACCTACTCTTCCACGTTCGAAAATATACTGCGGACAAAGGGCTTTCTTTTGCAAAAAACCATGTGCAATTATTCCGTATTCTGAAGTGGCTTGGGTTTACTTATATGAAAGACGTGCATACGGTATTGCTGTTGAAAAAGCGGTAATCATCTATACAAAAGATGGTAAAAAGTTTGCATTGAATGCCAACGCAGATGAATTTAAGTGGCTTCTCGAGAACTATATTATTCCGCAATCTCCGAATATTGTCCTTGGCTATGGCGCTGAGCAGAAAGCCAGGTATAAGCAACTCAACCCCGAAGCAGCCAATGTTGGGAAAAAGGCAAAACGAATTTGGGGTATTATTTTGATGATTTTAGGAGCCTTCTTGCTGACAGTAGGTTTGATTAATCAAACACTTCTTAGCCCCGGGCTAGTAATTATATTAGGCTTGCTGGGATCTGGTATCGTGCTATTCTTGGTTGGAAAGAAAAAATAAGGTATCTTACAAAAGAGATTGGAGGTCTTAGCTTATGAGTTTTTGTAGTAATTGCGGTGCACAAATAGAAAACGAAAGTGCACAGTTTTGCACCAATTGTGGTGCACAAATTGGTGCACCGATTACAAATAGTATGCCTATATACAGTCAGCAGCAGCCGACGATAGGTTATATTCCGGCAGAACCAGTTGTGCAGTATAAAATGAAGTGGTTCAAGTTTCTTATTTACTTCGCATTATTCCTGGGAGCGTTTGTGAATTTTGTGTTCGGCTTTAATTACATATCTGGCGGTATTTATTTCTCGCAATCCAATGGTCAGGTTACTGCTGATATGGTTTACAGCATTTACGGCATGGGATTGAAGGCTTTGGATGTCATATATGGCATTGTACTGCTTGTGCTTGCTGGCTTTGGTATCTATACCCGCTCCAGACTTGCAAAGTACAAAGCAAATGCTCCTATGTGTGTCTATATTGTCTATGGCACAGGGATTGTCTTATCCCTTTTCTACAGCATTGCCTTGTTTGCCATTACTGGACTAAACCAGATTTTTTCTGTTAATAGCATAACTTCTTTGATCGCGTCTATTGTCATTATTCTGCTTAACCGCAAGTATTTCTCGAAGAGAGCACCCTTGTTTGTAAATTAATGCCTGCGGGTAGTTCCATATAATTGCTCGTATCAATAACTCGACATACCGGTGCGAAGCCACAAAAGAGTATAAAGATAAAATCGTAGAGCTTGTGAAAACTTTAGGAAGCACATAAATAAGAAAGAGGTAATCTATATGAAAAAGTTTAAATTATTAGCGGGAATCCTTGCATTTGTGATGATGCTTACAGCATTGACCGGATGTGGTGGTAACGCAGATGCCAATGATGCTCAGGGTAATAATATGAGTACCAATGTTACTCAGGATAATAATGCGGGTACACAAGGTACGGTAAACAACGAAGAAAACAATACTAGCACAGCTTCAGAAAAGGATTTTTTCAACGATACTATCGCATCCTTGATTGATACATCAAAGTATGAATATAAGGATTGGAGCCTGGAAGAAGGTTATGGTAATTCCGTTGAATATAGTCTGGAATCTGATTATGCAGAACAGTATAATTTTGACTATCTTATTAAATTTGCGGATAACTCGGAAATTAAGTTGCCTGTTACGTATTCTGAAATGGAGAACCTGAAGTGGAACACAGAAACCGCAGCAGACAAACAAGTTAGCAACAAAGTGCAAACCGGTGTTTATTTTACCAATGGTACTGGCGAAAAAATTATACTTTGGACACAAAATTTGGTTGATGGTGATGAAGCATATGCTAACCTATCTGATTGCCAATTCTTTACAATAGAGCTTGATGCACGTTACGTTTCCAAATATACAATTTGTGGAACTATCACAGAAAGCTCTACGATGTCTGACATAATTCGTGCTCTTGGCAACCCCACTACCATTGACTATGATTGGGACGATAATGAGATTAAACTCTATTATCATGAACAATTAAATAATGGTTATAGCAGTATCTCTGTGTATTTAGATGGTAAAGGAACTACTATTAGCAGTATTAAATATCAGTATAGTCCTTCCGACGTATAATTAACTTGTCCTGTGTTTTGATTGGAACATTTATCAGATATAGGTCTTTTAGGAGGGAATGTTGTGAAAATATTTAGAAGAATAACTTCGCTTTTGCTGGTGTCGCTTTTTGCGTTTTCCTTTGCGGGTTGCAACAAAAACGACAAAGACAATTCAAATGTTATTGAACCGGTAACATATGAATACGAGTATCGGGATTTGGCTGAACCTGTATACATCAAAGCTGCAGATACATTTGCAGGTGGTAGCGGCACGGAAGAAGACCCGTATCAGATATCAACTGCAGAAGAATTAGCATATCTATCAGAGTTGATAAACAATTCTAAGGTTGGTAGTGATTATCGAAAAGCATACTATAAACTTACAGCCGATATTTCAATCAACGAGGGCAGTAATGCGGATACTTGGGCAAGTACTGCACCGGAGTATTCTTGGAATCCTATTGGTATCTATTATTACAGCTTTGAAGGCGTGTTTGATGGCGGGGGCCATACTATTAATGGACTATTTATCAATGCCGATTGCAGAGATGATCAAACAACAAATAAGTATGGGCTTTTTGGCAATAACGATGGCGTAATCAAAAATGTGAATATTGAAAACTCTTATATTTGCATTTCTGGTCTTTCTAGAGATATTGGTTCAATCGCTGGAGACAACGGCAAAGAAGGTATCATCACGAATTGTAAGTCTAATGCTATTATCGACTGTTATGACGCTGTTTGCGGTGGTATCGTTGGAACAAATTATGGTCTAGTTGAAACAACATCTTATTCCGGAGCAATTAAAGAACTTCGTGATTATACATACAATTATTTAGGCGGAATTGCTGGAAAAAGTTCTGGTACGATATCAAATTGTATAAACAATGGAACCATCACTTCTGGGCTTATTGCCATTGATTATGCTGGTGGCATCGTTGGTCGTTTGGATGATGGAAAAGTGGATCATTGCATAAATAATGGCATCCTCGATTGTGACAATGGCGAAGCTGTAGAAGATAGGCCTATTGACACTTTTGGAAATAAAGTGGGTGGAATCGTTGGTTGCTTATATAGCTCCAAAATTGGTGGCAATGAATACAGCAACAAAGATATATCTGTTAGTAATTGTGAAAACAATGGTGATATTTTTAGCGGAATGATGGCGGCAGGTATCGTTGCCTCTGCGTCCAATAGCGGAAGCGATTATTTCGTTAGAATCAATAATTGTATTAATAATGCAAAAATAGTATCTGGTAGCAGTCAGGCTGGAATCGTTGCAGATGCATCTTGCAGTGGCGCAGAGCTTACAATATCAGGCTGTACAAATACAGCAGCGATGTCTGATGGCTTATCTGCAGGCATTGTATGCAAGCTAACCCCCACAAGCGGAAATGTTAGCATTACAGAGTGTGTTAATTCCGGAGATATCCAATCATCTGAATTATACGCTGGTGGAATCATTCGTAGTGTTTATGTATTTGGTGATATAAGTGCGAAACTGCTTGTGAATGGTTGTTCCAACACAGGAAAAATCACGACGCCCGAAAGCGGCGGTGGTATTATTGGATTTATAAATAGTACCGGAACGCTATCTGTTTCTGATGAAGCATCTTTGAAAATCAACAGTTGCATAAATAAAGGTGAAATTTTCACTTATAGCAGTAATTCTTTCATTGGCGGAATTGTTGGAGGTTTCGGACTTAAAGGAGTCCCTTCTGAAATAACAAACTGTATAAATACAGGCACACTTTCTGTTGATGATAAGGCCCCCTCTGAAGAAACAATCAATAGCGATAAAACAATGAATCTTTCGAGAATGTGTGGCGGTATTATAGGAAGAATTGGTGAGACCTTATATTTGTCTACCTCTGCAGATCAAGGTGATAGTGCCAACGTGAATGCCAATGATGCCTTGATAAAGATTTCAGGCTGTTATAGCAACGGTATGTTCAATGTCCCTGCCGAAGATAAGTACAAAAATCATAGAGGTGAAGTGATTTGGGACAATCAACTTGGCGGCATTGTTGGTAATTGTTCAGCAGAGGAAGGGTATGCTTTCAATGTGGAAAATTGCGGTTTTGCAAATGTTGAGAGAGGCCTTGGGATTAAGTATTATGAAGATCTCGGCAAACTTATTTCTGCGTCCGAAATAGATGCAAAAGTAAAATGAAATGTTTTTTACGCTAAGGGCATAGGCTAAAGATTAGGAGATATTTATATGCCGTGCTGTAGCTCAATGGGAGACTGTTTTATGGACTTTTTTAATAAACTCAGAGCAAAATTAAAAATCAAAAATCTGTGTAGTGCGATTTTATTTTTATTATTGGCCGCCCTATTTTCTTGGATCGCTATTTCAAATGGATTTTCCTCTGAAACTGGATGGAGAATCGGTATTCGTGGATCAAGAAGCGGCATTCCGATTCCCAACTGGCTTATTTCCTGCTTTCTACTTTTGCTAGGCTTGATCTTTGTTGTATCCGCATTTCTGTTCCTTGTGTCTTTTGTTAAGGATACTGAGTACAAGAAGATGTTGCAGAATGTGTATGCTATAGGTGATGCAGATATGATTGGCACAATGATCGCTGCGATGAAGAAGAGTACTTACACAAAAGGTGGAGATCTGAGATTCAATGAGCGACTTGTCTTCTATATGAAGGGTACAGATGTGGCAGTAATTCCCTCTGCGAGTATTCGAGATATTAGAACAGAGATAGTAAGCAGAAAGAATTCCGAAGAAAACTATGTATGCATATATCACGAGAACGATGTTCTCAAAATTAGGACAAGCGAAAAAAATGTTTTGTTACTATTAGAGGAAATGAAAAACATCTATCATTTTCAATGATTGACTGTTTGTCTGTTAGTTTATTTAAAGTTGCCTGCCTGCCTGATTAGGCGGGTGGGTAATTCTTTTGGGACATGAAATAGTAGTTGGTTTGGCAAAATGGTGGCATAAAATTGGCAGAAGAATGACAATGACTTGGCAGAACATCTGTGTTATAATCCTAATATGAAAAACTGGGACTTCGTACTGAAGCCCCAGTTTTCTCGTATATACAACCACTGATGATCGGGATATATGCTTATCTTGCGTAGTATCTTACGTACTATATGGCTATGCATACACAGATCCAGTCAATCTCGGATTCGAATATTCTCATTTTTAAGTAAGGTGCAGCCTACGAAAGGTCTGCACCTTTTAATATTTGAAAATTGTTAGAAATATTTTTCATATTTAGTTGCATTTTGGGCAGATGAATCGTGTAATAAAATTGATGGATAAATTTTGGGGATTTTTTATCAAAGTGGCAGATTTTGCAGTTTTAAAGCATTTTTATAAGTAGAACGGAAAGAAGCATGACCGTTTGTGAACTTTTTGTAAACAAATCGGGAAAGTGATAGAAAATGCGTTTTTACAAGCCTCTTTATAAGTAGAAGGGTAAATTTTGAAAAAATTCGCCAAGTTGGAAGACAACATCGTTTTGTAAGCGTTTTTATAGTTATAGAAAAATTTTTTCAAAAATTTTCGCCAAAATGGAACAAATCGTGTTTTTGAATGCATCTTTATATGTAGAGAGGATTGATGCCCATTGATTGTTTGAATTTCAAATGTATCTTGAAAATTGAAAAAATATTTTGCAATTTCTCTCCCAGACTCATTTGGGAACGGGAGTTAAATTGACTTTGTCGAACATCTGTGCTATAATATCACTAAGGCAAGATCAAGCACCCAGGCTACCGTCTCGGTGGAAGTGCGCCCACCGTTTGACACTGTCGGGTGACAGTGGAACGGTACGGACCAGCGAAAGAAGGAGTAGCGGTCCATAATCGGTGAAGGTCTTCGAATCGATTGCCCCGGGAGTGCTGGCTACGCCGAAGTGATGTTTGCAGACGTGCAGGCAAAGCTTGTAGCCATCCTCCCGGTCCTTGTTTTTGTGGCAAAACTGGTAAAATAATTTGGCAACATTTTGACAGAATTGTGGCACAAAATTGGCAGGAAATTGGCAGGAAAATGCCGATGACATCCGGGTAAATCTGTGATAGGATGGAATTACAGATAAAGCAGCGGCCCTGTTTGATACCCGGAAAAACGGATCGATATTATTAGATACACAGATGCCTTTTATCGATTCGGCACGAATCAAAAACAGGTGAATACAGTGATTTCTCCGCAGCAGGTTCTGTTAAGACTTGCTGCGTTTTTGTATTCGATTATTAGTGCTGCGTAATTGTTGAGGTGATGAATTTTAGGAAAAACAATAGAACCATAGGCAAGTTCATTGAATATTTATCCTAGTTGAAAGAGAAATCATACCATGAAGAAAAAAGTTTACAAAGAATTTAGTTTCGGGGAGTCGAACGGTATGTTATAATACTAATGTACCTGTGGCTTGCCCGAAGAAAGGAGTTTTTATGAGTAAGTTGCAGGAAAACAATGTCGCGAATGAGCGGGTATACACGGTGGAGGAGATCGCGAAGTTAGCGCGGATCAGCCGTACCGGTGCATACGAGCTTATCAAGAAGGAATACTTCCCGGTGATCCGAGTCGGTAGTTTGATCCGGATTCCCAAGGAGCCCTTCGATGCATGGTTAGACGGTCGAGGAAACTAATCATGTAAAGGAGTAGTGTTATGGCGACAATTGTTAAGCGAGGAAAAAATTTCTATGTAGTTTTTCGCTATGATGACGCGAACGGTAATTCCCAGCAAAAATGGGAGTCGTTTAAGACCAAGAAGGAAGCCCAAAAACGTAAAAGCGAGGTCGAGCATGAGATCGACACCGGTACATTCATTCCGCCAGCCAGCATAAAGATCAAGGATTTTCTCGTTGATTTTGTGGATATGTATGGCAAGCGGAAGTGGGGGCTGTCTATGTACACCTCCAATTCGGGACTGATCCGTAATTATATCAACCCCGTTTTGGGTGAGGTAAATGTTCAGGATGTGGATGCCCGGGTGGTGGACAAGTTCATTGCCACATTGCAGAAAACCAAAGCGGTGGACTGCAATGGAAGAAGGGCAAAAACGGAGTTCGTCACACCTTGTACCATCGAGAAGATCTGCAAGCTGATGCGCTGTGCTTTTGGGCAGGCGATCCGCTGGGGTATGGTTGGCAGAAATCCCTTTATTGGGGCAACCCTGCCTAAGCGGGAGCAGAGGAAGAGAGCAATCTGGGATGCGGAGACCATTCGTAGGGCACTGGATGCCTGCGAGGACGATCGGTTGTACTTAGCAATCCATCTTGCCTTTGCGTGTTCTCTCCGCTTTGGGGAGATCTGTGGGCTTACCTGGGACTGCCTGGATATTTCGGATGCGGCGATCATGAACGGCAATGCCTACCTCAAGGTTGAGAAGGTGTTGGCCCGTGTAGATGAGGGTGCAGTTGATGCATTGGGAGAGAATGACATATTCTTTACTTTCCCGGCTGTTGTTAACGGCAAGTCCAAGACCCGGCTGGTACTGAAGAAGCCGAAGACCGAATCCAGTATCCGAAAGGTGTGGATCCCGGTGACCCTTGCCAGACTGCTGAGAGCCTGGAAGGAAAGCCAGGACAAGGCAAAGGCTTACTTAGGGGATGCCTACTATGATTACAATCTAGTTCTCACCCTCGACAACGGCCGTCCCTGCGAGGATCGGGTAATCGGCAATGCCTTCAACCGACTGAAAAGGAACGCAAACCTTCCGGATGTGGTTTTCCACTCCCTCAGGCACTCCAGCACGACTTATAAGCTGAAGCTGAACCACGGAGACATCAAGGCAACACAGGGCGATACGGGCCACGCACAGCCTGATATGGTCACCGAGGTTTACGCCCACATTCTGGATGAGGACCGCAAGGTCAATGCCCAGCGCTTTGAGGCAGGCTTCTATTCCAGAGCTGATCTGCGTGGGTTGGAGCAGTCATTCCGCACGCAACCCGTACAACAGCCAGGTATGGATATCGTGCAGCTGCTGGTTCAGCTGCAGCAAAATCCGGCACTGTTGGCCCTCCTTAACGGGCTTACGAATGCAAATGTGTCCGGATAATTCCAAACCGTTCAAAACCGTCTGTTAGCAAAAATGCGATTTTGTTAGCAAAAATCTTAAAAAGTGTTCGAATCCATTTGGCAGCCCGTAAGAGCTGGGGCTGCCAAGTGGACAAGAGATAACAATTTAATAATGGGACAAATAGTTATGAAAACACCGTGATTTACGGTGAAATCACGGTGTTTGGCACCCCCGGCGAGACTCGGACTCACTACCTTGCGCTTAGGAGGCGCACGCTCTATCCAGGTGAGCTACGGGGGCATATTTATGAAATTGGCCGAAAAGGAATAACCTCTTCTGATTCTTAGGAGGCGGACCCTCTATCCTGGTGAGGTACGGGGGCATATTCAAGAAATACAGTGGTTTATACAAATTTGAGAAATGCTCCTACTCACGCTTAGGAGGCGGCCGCTCTATACAACTGAGCTACCAGGGCATATTGTACGCTATGCATTGTACTCAAAAAAACGGACGGTGTCAACTGCAATTGCTGATACAAATGAAAAAAGAAATTTACAGAAAATTCAACAGCAATTTAACTGCAATTCACATATACTGTCAAGACTGGATACAGAAAGGAGGCCAAGTGATGAAAGAAACCAACAATGTACTTGCAGATCTGGATGATCTGATTTTTGATGAAGAAGACGGCAGACCCAGCGAAAGATGATGTAGCCAGGCGAAAGCCTGGTTTTTTGCTGATTTTCGTAATTTGACCCTTTACAGCATGGCAAAATTCGGGTATAATAACCCAAATGTCCAATTATAAGGAAATGAGTGTAGAAAGCCCATGAATATCGAATTTGATACCTACAGACAAAAACTGAACGAGATTCGTCCGGCGCTGGAAGGGCTGGCGGATTCCCTGAATATTGAGGGTCTGCAAAATGAGCTGGAGCGGCTCCATGCCATGCAGGAGGCTCCCGGCTTTTGGGACAACCCGGATAAGAGCCAGCAGATCGTTATGAAGACCAAATCCTGTGAAAACAAGCTGGAAAAGTATCGGCAGATGAACAGTGCCTGGGATGACTTAATGACCATCTGTGAGATGGCAGCCGAAGAGGACGACGACTCCATGCTGCCGGAGCTTAAGGAAGGCTTCCAGAAGCTCACCGAGGATATGGAAAGCTGCCGCCTGCAGACCCTGCTCACCGGCAACTATGACCGCAACAATGCCCTTGTCAGCTTCCAGGCTGGCGCTGGCGGCACGGAGGCTCAGGACTGGTGTCAGATGCTCTACCGGATGTACACCCGCTGGGCAGAGCGACACGGCTTCACCTATAAGATCATGGACTATCAAGAGGGCGAGGAGGCCGGTCTGAAGTCTGCCGATATCCTCATTGAAGGTGAAAATGCCTACGGATTTTTGAAAGGCGAGAACGGCGTCCACCGGCTTGTCCGTGTATCTCCCTTTGATGCCAATGCCCGCCGTCAGACCTCTTTTTCCGCCATCGAGGTGATTCCTGAGATCGAGGATGACAGCGAGGACTTTGAAATCAAGGCAGAGGATTATGAAATGCAGGTGTTCCGCTCCTCCGGTGCCGGCGGTCAGCACATCAACAAGACAAGCTCTGCTGTGCGACTGATCCATAAGTCCGGTATCGTAGTCTCCTGCCAGACCGAGCGAAGCCAGTTCCAGAACAAGGAGACCTGTCTGCGGATGCTGCGCTCTAAGCTGGTGGAGATCCGGGAACGGGAGCATCTGGAGAAGATCTCCGACATTAAGGGCGTGCAGAAGAAGATCGAGTGGGGCAGCCAGATCCGCAACTATGTGTTTATGCCCTACACCTTGGTCAAGGACACTCGCACCGGTTGCGAGACCTCCAATGTGAACGGGGTTATGGACGGCGCGCTGGATCCCTTCATCAATGCCTACCTTAACTGCCTTGCCACAGGAAACTGGGTAACTAAGTAAAAAATACCGGAAAAATGCTTGCATTCTTTCCTTTTCTGTGCTATACTGGCTAGGATTTGATAAAACCCCGGCGTGCCCGGGCTACTGATAAGACCCGCGATCCAATAGCGGTAAGCGGAGGGAGGTTACGAACATGGAAATTGTCAAGAATATTGTGACTGTTCTGGAAGTGATTGCCAGCGTGTTGCTGGTGGCAGTGGTGTTGGTCCAGTCCGGTAAGGAGTCCGGCCTGTCCGGCGCTGTTTCCGGTAATTCCGATTCCTACATGAACAAGAGCAGCATGGGCGGTCTGGATAAGAAGCTGGCTTCCGCTACCAAGTGGATTGCTCTGGTGTGGGTTGTCCTGACTCTGATCCTGAGTTTGATCTGATGTGAAAATTGACCACGGAGTTGCCTCCGTGGTCTTTTTGCATAAAGAAAACCATGCGTTAGACGCGTGGTTCAATAAAGCCTATGGCGGTGAGTAAAAACCCCTGTTAAGATTATAGGTGCGATCCGCAAATAGCACAGACAATCAAAACAGGGAAGCACTCATATGAGTATGAATGACGGGCTGTAATTATGCGTTTACGTATTATGCAGGAAACATAGGGCTGTGCCCGCATAAAAGGAACCCCCGGTTTTACCGGGGTTCCTTTTATGCAGAACGATTGCGCGTGTAAAGACCTAGGGAAAATTTTTCGTATATATCTAATAATACTTCTATCTTTTTTTTATTCTATAGTGTATACTGTATGTGGAAGTGTATAAGAAGAAAATGGAAGCGGTATTTAATAATGCTGCTACATAATGAATAAGGAACGATATAATGAAAAATAATAGAAAACATTTTTTGTGTGTTTTGCTTTCCGCTGTGCTTTTATTTTCTGCATTGGTGTTGCCGGCGGTCACGGTAGATGCGGCAGCAGAATTTGAGCATCCGTTGTCCGGTAATGCAACATCTGCTGAAAAAACATATGTGCAGGAGCTGAAGTCTGCCGATCCGGATTGTATCTACTCCTATACAACTATCGACTTTACTCTGCCTTACAAAAGTCTCTTCGGTGATCAGGTTGTTTCTGATTCGGACGCCTATACCGGTAAGGCAGCGGAAATCAGAGCGGATACCCGGAAAGCCAAGGAGCCTGGTGCAGAGGGACATTTAAATGTATTTTCTCGCGAGTTGCCTTTTTGCACCGTAAATATTGATCAAGAAGCAATAGGTGTTGGGTCAATTCCCGGGAGCATGCTGATTGTCGACGGGAAATATCATCTGTATAAGCTGGATGATGTGGTTGTCGTTAGAGACGAACCTCTCAGATTTCTGTACATCTTTAACGATTGGGGATTTCAGATCCCTAGTCTGCCTGCTGACATTGCTCACGAACCCAATGCAAAGGTGGATTTGTACCTGTCTATGAAGATCGTCGGAGACAAGTCCTTTACTGATGTGAACAATCTGCCTGCGTACTATATAGACAGAGTGATCGTTGTCGGCCCAGAGAGAGAGTATGTTCCCGAGATCACCATCAATACAGAGCCTGTCGAGATGCCAAACGCAACAAACCCTGCTGAAAACCCGGGTGGTTCAAGCTCCGGTGGAAATCAGAGCGGCGCAAGCTCCGGTGGAAACCAGGGTGGTTCAAGCTCCGGTGGAAATGCTGGAAACTCCGAAATTATAGTGGGTCAAAAACCCAACGGAAACACAGGGGCAGTGGGTAATTCCGAGATTATTGTAGGCACAAATTCCAACGGAAATACGGGAGGTCAAGGCAATACTGGCGTTATTTTGCCGGATCCCACTATTGCTGCCGATCCTACTGAGACTACGAATACCGGTACAGAAGAAACCACGGAAGCAACCGTGGACAGCACCACCGAAATGACTGAAGACACCGTATGCAACCAAACCGATACGGATGAAACCACGGAAAATACCGGAACGGAAGAAGCAACCAATGCTGTGACCGGGGAAGAAGAACCCATTGAGAATCAAGTCAGTCCAAAAAATCGGACGGCTTTGACTCTGGGCATTATTGCGGCAGTGGTCTTGGTAGGCGCTGGTCTGGCTGTGTTCTTCCTTATGCGGCTGGACAAGAAAAAGATCGCGATGATCGTTTCCATCTCTGCAGGTACGGTGCTGGTTATTCTGCTAATTGTGCTGATGATCAGCACAGCAAACCATAAAAAGAATTTTCCTGTTGATACAACTGCTAGTACAGCACGAACTGATCCGTCTGGGTCTGATGTAACGGCTGATACCACAGATGCGGACACGAACGAAACCAGTGAAGGAACAGTCCAAACTGACACAACAGAGGGAACAGAGGAGCCGGCTCCCAATACAACAGATGTAACCGAACCTTCCGCTACCGGTCCCGGTCCGGCGGCAGGCACACATGAAGGTGCTGTAGACACCAACCAAACCAATCCCACTATACCACAGGGTTTTGAAACTACGCCTACAACTCCCCCAACACCTACCGTAACAGAGCCTGTGGTCGTAAATGGGAAGCTGAGCCTAACGGGGATGACGCTTGTTTTGCCTAAATTTCCTACAACCGTGGAAATGAATGCGGCAAACGAACTGGTTTCCTATGTTAAGAAGATAACCGGTAAGACCATCCAGACCGTCAACGAGGGTGCGTCTGTGAATGCCGGCATTTACATCGGAGCAACCAACTTTGCAAGAACCAACAACGTGTCCTATCCTACCACCGAATACGGCGAAGGCTGGGCCATCAAGGTGATCGGCAATAACCTTGTACTGTGTGGCGAAGCGACCCGCGGCACTCTGTATGCGGTATATCATTTGTTAGAGGATGTTCTTGGGGTTCGCTGGTGGACTTATGCTGAGGAGCATGTTCCCAGTGTAGAGAATGCCTTGGTTCCGCAGAACTACGCTGACAATGGCGCACCCGCCTTCAAATACCGGGATATGCACCCCGGTGCGCTGCACAAGACTACAAATATGTTCCAGGTTCGCAACCGCCTGAACGGATGGGATGCCAATCCTCCCGCCGGCTATGGCGGAGAGGAGAATTTTGGCTCTCCTGTTTATGTACACTCTTTTGCTTACTATGTTCCTGACACCATGTTCGCCACGCACCCGGAGTGGTTCTCGCTGGTAAATGGCCAACGGGCGGAAAGCAGTCAGTTGTGTATGACAAACACAGAACTGATTGCCTACATGAAAGAAAGACTGCTGTACTACATCGATTTGGACATTTCTCTAGCCAAACAAAACGGGACAGCAACTCCTCGCTGGTACTCGCTGTGTCCCAATGACTATGACAAGTTCTGCGAATGCGCTTCCTGTACCGCAGTGATCAATCAAAGCGGCATGTCCGGCTATCTTCTGAGGTTTGTCAATCAGATCGCTGCAGCCGTGGAGACAAAGTACCCTGAGATCCTTGTAGATACATTGGCATATTGGCAGTATTTGGAGCCACCTAAGGATAATACGAAGCCTGCGAAGAATGTGCAGATCCGTTTTGCGGACAATATTATGGATGTGTTACATAGTTTTGACCATCCCAATAATGAAAAAGCATTGCGGTATTTAAAACAGTGGGCAGCAATTACAGAAAATGGACAGCTGTTTGTTTGGGATTATGTGGTCAACTATGGTGTCAATGGCATAACGCCCACCATGTACAAATTCCCGGAACACTTCCAGACTTTGCTGCAAGCGGGTGTAACCGGCTATTTTGGTGAACAGGAGGATCCCATCAATACAGACTTCTGGGACATGAAGATGTGGCTTTCTGCCAAGCTGTTGGAAGACCCATACCAGGACTTTAATGCCCTGATGAACGACTTCCTGAATGGCTACTATGGTGCAGCGGGTCCTTATGTCAGAAGATATCTGGATTTGGTGGGTGGCCTGCTTAAAAATTCTTCTACTTATGTCCAGTTTGGCCAATCCTCCCTCAGTCCCAGATGGCTCACATATGATGCGGTGATTGCTGCGGACGCTTACTTTGATATGGCTTTCCAGGCGGCCAACGGGAATGAAACCATACTCAGACGGCTACGACTGGCAAGAAACTGTCTGGACCGGGTGATCGTAGAACGGTTTGAGACCTATCAAGCGGATGCTGCGGCGACAGGAAAGGCATTCAACTTTAATAAGAAGGAGCTGTGCCAGAATATTATTGCGTGCCTTAATGAGCAGATTGCGATGCGTGGAGACGCTGACTATGTAGCCAAGAGCTCTGTTCTTCCGTATTACCAGAACATACTTGCGGGCTTAGGCTAATAAGACAAAGAGACGATTCAAGAAATTTTTCGTTGAATAACGGAAAAAAGAAAGGGAAATTTAATGAACAATCAAGGTAAGCACCTGTTTTATTTTTTGCTTGTTATTGCATTGGTACTTTCGATAGGAATGACTGCACCCAGTGTGCAAGCCGCTGAGTTCGAGCATCTGTTGTCTAATACGGCAACGGATGCCGAAAAGGCGTTCGTGGAGGAACTGCAATCCGCTGACCCGGACTGCGTCTATTCCTACACAACAAAGGACTTCGTACTGCCTTATAGTACCAACTTCGGCGATACGATTTTGGATGATCCGGATGCTTATAACGGCAAAGCAGCGGAAATTAGGGCGGATATCAGAAAAGCCAAGGAACCCGGCGCAGAGAGACATCTGAATCTGACAGACCGGGGCCTATCAGTATGTACGGTTGATGTTTTTAATAAAGGCTCTGAGATCAGTAAAATTCCTGTAAGCCAGCTGATTGCAGATGGAAAATACCATTTGTATAAGCTGGACGATTGCGTTGTTACGAAAGACACTCCCAACCGTTTTCTGATGCTCTTTACCGATTGGGGATTCCAGGTTCCTGGAATCACAGAAGATCTTGCCCACAAACCCGATGCAAAGGTCGACCTGTATCTGTCAATGAAGATTACCGGCGATCTGAGTTTTCAGGACGAGGACAACCTGCCCGCGTATTATATTGACAGACTGATCGCGGTTGGACCGGAAAAACAGGATCTGTCTATTATAATTGATTCTGTTGATGAGACAAAGCCGGTTAATAATAATCAGTCTGCCGACACCGGTAGCTCTGCGGACCTTTCTGCTGTTACTTTGATAATTTTTGGCGTTATCATCGTTGCGCTGATCGCTGTAGCCATTGTTGTGATGGCTAAGACCGGCAACAGGGCACTTTCCTTGGTTTTGATCGTGCTCGCAGTTGTGCTACTGGTAACAGCGATGGTTCTGTATCTGACAGGCGCGCTAACCAGCAATGGGACTAATAACAACGGAGATTCTTCCAGTGCTACCTTGACAGAGGAGAATTCTCTGAATCTGAATAATATGCAGGTGGTACTGCCCAAGAATCCTGTTGCTGTGGAGACCAATGCAGCAAAAGAACTGGTTGCCTATGTAAACAAGATGACCGGCGAGAGTATTGAGATTGTCAACGAAGGCGCTGCAGTAGAGGCCGGCATTTATGTGGGTGACACCGAGTTTGCCAAGGCAAATAATGTGACCCACCCCAGTTCTGAATACGGCGAAGGTTGGGCAATTAAGGCAGTGGACGGTAATCTGGTGCTGTGCGGCGATGCTACCCGTGGTACTTTGTATGCGGTATACCATCTGCTGGAGGATGCGCTGGGTGTCCGCTGGTGGACCTACACAGAGGAGTATGTGCCCAGCGTGGATGCGGCACTGGTTTGGAATGAGTATGACGATAGCGGCGCTCCCGCTTTCGCATATCGGGATATGCACCCCGGTGTGTTGAATGGCACACAGAATGTTTTTCAGGGGCATAATCGGCTGAACGGCATTTGCTCCAATCCTCCGGATGGTTATGGCGGAGAAGAGAACTTCGGTGCGCCTGCATACGTGCATACATTTGCTTATTATGTCCCCAGTGATATGTTTGCCGAACATCCTGAGTGGTTTTCTCTTGTTGACGGCAAGCGGGTGAATAATAGCCAGCTGTGCCTGTCCAATGAGGAACTGCTGGAGTATATGACCGATAAACTGCTGGGTTATATTGCCGACGATCTTCGTGTTGCTGAGCAAAACGGAACCAATCCTCCCCGTTGGTATTCGCTAACACCCAATGACTGGGATCTGTTCTGTGGATGCTCTGCCTGTGCGCATAGAATTGAGAAAAGCGGCTTATCCGGCTATGTGCTTCAATTTGTGAATCAGATCGCTGAAGTTGTTGAAGAATCCTATCCGGATGTTCTGCTGGATACGCTGGCATATCAGCAGTATATGCTACCACCCAAGGATGATACAAAGCCGGCAAAGAATGTGCAAATTCGTTTTGCTAACTTGACTTCAGACGTACTGCACGGCTTTGACCATCCCAACAATGCCAAGAGCCTGGATTGCTTGAAACAGTGGGCGGCAATCACAGAAGAGGGGCGGCTTGTTCTGTGGGATTATCCTGTCAATTTCGATATTGGTGGCGTTGTCCCCACTATGTATAAGCTTCCCAAGCATTTCCAGGCCCTTCTGGAGGTAGGCGTAACCGGTTACTTTGGCGAGCATGAGAATCCAATCAATACAGATTTCTGGGATATGAAGATGTGGCTGAGCGCCAAGTTGCTGGAAGATCCCTATCAGGATTTTGATGCGCTGATGAATGATTTTTTGAACGGTTACTACGGCGCTGCCGGCCCTTATGTCCGCAAGTATTTGGATCTGGTTGGCGGCCTGCTGGAACAATCCTATGCCTATGCAGAACTGGGCAAGCCGACACTGAACCCCAGATGGTTGACTCTGGAGGCGGTTAATTCTGCGGATAAATATTTCGATCAGGCATTTGCAGCTGCAGAAGGGGATAAGACCCTGCTCAGACGGCTTCGACTGGCAAGAAATTGCCTGGATCGCGTGATCGTTGCAAACTATGATGTCTATGCGCAGGAAGCTGCAGATACAGGCGTCTCTTTCAAATTTGACAGAGAAGATCTCTGCCGCGACATTATCGATTGCCTGCATGAGCAGATCGAGTATCGTGGCGATGTGGATTACGAAACAGACAAGGCACTGGCGTATTTTGAAAATATACTGGCAAGTTTTAACTAATCGCTGAAGTTAAAAACCGTTTAGACACGCCATATTAAAACCGTATTATAATGGAGGAAGACCATGGATATTCAATTGTCTAGCAAGGCAACTTCAGCAGACAGAATGGCTGCTGAAGAATTAAGGGTAGCCGATCCTGCGAAAATTTATACATATACCACATATGATGTCTGTTTGCCCTACAGAAACCACTATTTTGATAAGGTTATTGATGACTCTGCTGCATATTTTGGCAAAACAATCGAACTTAGAGCCGACATCAGAAGGAAAAAAGATCCAAATAGCAAGGAACACCTTAATCTGACTGAGAGCGGTATGAAACTGTATGTAGTGGACGTTTTCAATAACGATCCTGATGTGGCAACCATTCCTTTTGACCAGCTGATTGCAGACGGAGAGTACCATCTGTATAAGTTTGAAAATGTGGTCATTGTCTCTGATAAGCCACCAAGATTTTTGACACTGTTTAAGGATTGGGGTTTCCAAGTTACCGAGCTGCCTTCTGAACTGGCGCATAAGCCCAATACACCCGTGGATCTGTATCTTTCCATGAAGATCACCGGTGATCTGACCTTCCAGGATCCGGAGAACCTGCCGGTATACTACATTGATAGAATCATTGTTGTTGGACCGGCTCGAGAGGAAGTACCTGTAAGGCTGGAAGCGGCTGAGCCGCTAAAGCTGCCTGAAGTGAAGGTTGGCAAAGATGCACTGAACCTGGAAAAGATGAAAGTGGTTCTTCCCAAGACGGCTACCGCCGTTGAGAAGAATGCGGCAAAGGAACTGGTTGACTATGTCTATAAGATGACAGGCAAGACGATGGAAACGCTTACTGAGGGACAGGCGCTGGACGCAGGTGTCTATGTAGGCGATACCGAGTTTGCCAAGGCCAACCATGTGACGCATCCCAGCACCGAATACGGTGAAGGTTGGGCCATCAAGGCAGTTGGCGGCAATCTGGTTCTGTGCGGCGACGTAGTTCGTGGCACACTGTATGCGGTGTACCACCTGCTGGAGGATGTTCTTGACATACATTGGTGGACGTATACAGAGGAGACTGTTCCCACCGGTGAGGCGCTGGTACCCGCTGACATTGACCACAAGGGCGCGCCTGCGTTTAAATACCGTGATATGCACCCCGGCGCTCTATGCCACACAGAGAATATGTTCCAGGTCCGTAACCGTCTGAACGGTTGGGAGGCGATTGCGCCTGCGGGCTTTGGTGGCCGTGAGATGTTCGGCTCTCCGGTTTATGTACACTCTTTTGCTTACTATGTTCCGGACAGTATGTTTGAAGAGCATCCAGAATGGTTTTCTCTTATTGATGGGGAACGCAAACCCAGTAGTCAGTTGTGTATGACCAATCAAGAACTGCTGGCCTATATGAAGGAGCAAATTCTGCGCTATATTGAAGAGGATATTGCAAAGGCCGAGGCAACCGGTACGGCTCGTCCTCGCTGGTACTCCCTGTGTCCCAACGATATAGAGATGTTCTGTGAATGTGAGGCTTGTCAGACTGCTATTCAAAAGGGTGGGGTGTCCGGCTATCTGCTGAAGTTTGTAAATGAGATTGCAGCAGCAGTAGAAGAAAAACATCCTGAGGTTATGGTGGATACACTGGCCTACTGGCAATATCGGAATCCTCCTCTGGATGATACCAAGCCAGCAAACAATGTTCAGGTGCGTTTTGCTTATAGCAATATGGATGTGCTGCATAGCTTTGCCCACCCCAATAACGCCGGAACAGTGGAAGCTATGAAAAAATGGGCGGCAATTACCCCCAAAGAACGCTTCTTTGTCTGGGATTATGTGGTAAATTACGGCGTTAACGGTATTTCTCCCACTATGTATAAGCATCCCAGCCACTTAAAAACCATGCTGGAGGTTGGTGCGACCGGTTATTTTGGTGAGCAGGAAGACCCCATTAACACAGATTTCTGGGATCTGAAGATGTGGCTCAATGCCAAGATGCTGGAAGATCCCTATCAAGACTTTGATCTTCTGATGAACTCCTTCTTAAACGGCTACTATGGTGCAGCGGCGCCCTATGTCCGAAAGTATCTGGATCTTGTGGGCGCAATGCTGGAAAAATCCCATGTCTATGCGCTTTACGGCGATCGCACAAACAGCCCCAGATGGTTGACGCTGGACGCAGTTCTGGTATCTTATCAGTATTTTGAGAAGGCTTTTGCGGCAGTTGCCAATGACGAAACCCTTCTGACACGGCTGCGTCTAGCCAGGAACTGTCTGGATCGGGTAGTTGCGATCCGATATAATTTCTACAAGGACGAAGCTGCTGCTACTGGTAAGACCTTCGACATTGACAAGAAGGAACTTTGCGTTCGGATCGTTGATTGCCTGAAGGAGCAGATCGCTCTGCGCGGACATGCGGACTATGTGGCGGAAAAGGAAGTTCTGCCGTACTTTGAGAATCTGCTTGCAGAGTTGTGCTGATATACCATTGCATCGGATAAAATGGTGCAGAGGAACAGGATAGCTTCTCATAAAGAATGGAGGCGTATTATGTTCAACGGAAAAATGAAGGCGGTTACCTTCAGCTATGACGATGGCATTACCCAGGATGTTCGCTTGATCGAAATCCTAAATAAGTATAACCTGAAAGCCACCTTTAATCTGAACTCGGAACTGCTGGGTCAGGAAAGCTCTTTTAAGTACCCAGGCAGGGATTTTCTGGTCATACACAATAAAAACAAAGCTTCGGATGTTCCCTATATTTATCAGGGTCATGAGGTAGCTGTTCACTCGTTGACCCATCCAACGCTGAACACCTGCAGCGATGAAGAAGTCATTCGGCAAGTGGAACAGGACCGGCTGAATCTGAGCCAGCTGGTTGGGTACGAGGTGGTGGGTATGGCATATCCCAACCATGCCAGAGACCATGAACATGTGGCCCAGGTGATTCGGGAGCATACCGGCGTCAAATACGCCAGAACTACCGGTTCTACCCACACCTTTGATGTACAGACGGATATGTATCTGTTCCACCCAACTCTATGTGATGTCGGTAATCCTGAAAAGCTGTTTGAGCTGGGTCAGAAATTAATCGACATGAAACCGGATAAGCCCCAAATTTTCTACATTTGGGGACATAGCTATGAGTTTGATGTGCGTGATGCCTGGTCAATGATCGAGGAATTCTGCAAGTTCATCAGTAACCGGGATGACATCTTCTACGGCACCAACAAGGAAGTTCTCCTTGGATAAGGATTCAGTCGGAGGATTAACATGTTTAACGGAAAAATGAAGGCGGTTACCTTCAGCTATGACGATGGCGTTACCCAGGATGTTCGCTTGATTGAGATTTTGAATAAGTACAATCTTAAAGCAACGTTTAATCTGAACTCTGGGCTCTTGGGACGAGATAACACGATTCTGTACCGTGATTCTTTAATGCATGTTAATAAGTGTGAGCCCGCGGATGTGGCGTATATCTATCAGGGGCATGAGGTTGCAGTCCACACCTTGACCCATCCGTTGCTGCGTACCTGCAGTGATGAGGAAGTCATCCGGCAGGTGGAACAGGATAGGCTGAATTTGAGCGATCTGGTGGGTTACGAGGTGGTAGGTATGGCTTATCCCGGCGGTGCTAGCGGCCATGAATATGTGGCCCAGGTGATCCGGGAGCATACCGGCGTCAAATACGCCAGAACCACCAATGCTACACATAATTTTGATGTGCAGACGGATCTGTATTTATTTAACCCTACCGTCTACGGCGCACAAGAGCCGGAAAAAATGTTCGAACTTGGTCAGAAATTTGTTGACATGAAGCCGGACAAGCCTCAGGTTTTCTACATTTGGGGACATAGCTACGAGTTTGACGGAGACGATTCCTGGCGCATGATCGAGGAATTCTGCAAGTTTGTCAGTAACCGGGAGGATATCTTCTACGGTACTAACAAAGAAATCCTTTTGTGAGAATTTGTGAAGTAAAAACATCATTAAGGTGTAATGGCGTGTGCCGAACATTGATGTTTTTACAGTTATACGGGCAGTTATAAAATCTAATTTTCGGTGAGGGGTTATTTATGGATGTAGCAATTGAATGCATGGCGTACCGTCCCAGATCAATCTGGAAAAAGCTGTTCTTATATTTCCTAATGGCTCTGGTGGGCATCTGCGTGTTTCTGGGTGCCTGGACTATGATTTTTTATCTTTTTGCAGTGGGATTTGGCATCGGCGCATACTTCTTCCGGAGGCTGATCGATCTGGAATTCGATTATAGTTACTATGATGGAGAACTGCGGGTAGACCGGATAGCTTCCCAAACTACACGGAAGCATATGAAAACCTTCCAAGCTGAAAAAATAGAGATCCTCGCCCCGGCAGGATCATCCCGCCTGCAGAATTTTGCACACAGAACAGTTCGTTTACTCAACTATAGCGGCATCAGCTATGCAGAGGACAGCGACCTGTATGTGATGTATTATGACCACCAATATAAAGTCCTGCTGACCCTTTCTGAAAAAATGGTCAAAGCAATGAAACGCGCGCAACCGTATAATGTCTATCTGGACGATGGACAAAACTATTGATAGGGAGAAAAAGAAATGAACGAACGGGTGATTGCAAAAGAATATATGCCCCTAAAGAATGTGAAACTGAAAAAGGGTTTGCTGTTCGACGCTTTTGAAAACAATAAAAGCTATTTGAAACAGTACTTTACGCTTGACGATCTGCGCTATCCCTTCCGGGATCGGATCGGACAGGAATGCCCCCGCAGCAGACCCTTAGCATTCTTCTGGGAGACAGATCTGGAAGGTTCTAACGCCGGTCGCTTTCTGATGGGCGCAGGCAATTCCCTGTGCTACAGCGAGGATGCGGAACTGAAGGCGGAGATGGATGCTCTGGTCAAGGAGATCAACACCTGCGCTGACAGAGACGGCTATTGCATGGGCTTCCGGAAAGAGGACTTCATGATTCTGGAACGGGCAAACTATACCCGCTCCTGGCTGACCCGGGGTCTTCTTGCTGCCCACCGCAGCGGTTCTGAGGAAGCAGGGGAGACCATCCGTCGTTTCCAGGATTGGTTTAACGCCTATCCCAACCGCCGGAAGGCTGCCGAGCTGCACCTGAGCTACCAGGGTATGATCGCGGATATGGAAATGGCACTGTCTCCTCTGGGCACAGAAGAGGATTGGCAGAAGAGTGAAGCGCTGTATACCATTCCCTCGTGGGTGGAAGATTTGCTGGCAGGGGATACCAAGACCATCTGGCAGCGACCCAACGATGGCGCCCACGGCTATGAGCTGAATGCCATTATCTCCTATCTGGAATTGTACCAGCTTTCCGGCAACGAAAAGTACCTGCAGGCGGTGCTGTCTGCCTGGCAGATGTTTAAGGATTACTGGATCCATATTGGCGGCAATGTGGCGATCTGTGAGGAGCATGACGCGGTGTTCAATTACCTGCCTGCTTCCCGGCATATCAGCGCCGATAAACACACCGGTGAGACCTGCAACAATGTTTGGTGGCTGCTGCTGAATCAGCGGTTGCTGCAGCTGTTCCCCAACGAGGAGAAGTATGCCCGGGAGATTGAGGAATCCCTGTATAATGTGATCCTTCCCGCTCAGGTGGGGGATCTGGGCATTCGCTATCATGCCTATCTGCACGGCATTAAGGATGCTGCTTATACGGAGAACACCTGCTGCGAGGGCACCGGCGCTATGATCTATGGCATGCTGCCCGGCCTGGTTTATAACCTGCACACTGCAGACAACGGCGTAACCGTGAATCTGTTTGCTGATTCTGAAATCAGCTTTGGCGACGGTTACGGTCTTCGCATGGAGACCATGTTCCCTGAGGATAACGCAGTTTCCATTACAGTTTCCGGTAATGGAGCATTCCCCCTGCGGATCCGTGTTCCTTACTGGGTGTCTGAGGATGTACGATTCAGCGTTAACGGCGCGGAAGTTGCTGCCGGTAAGGCAGGTACATATATTACGCTGGAGAGAACCTGGAATTCCGGTGATGTAATCACCTTTACCCTCCCCAGAACCGTTCGCACAGTGCGGTATGAGGGTATGACCGTGGTCAATGGATATGAGCGGTATGCCCTGATGGACGGCCCGATCCTTATGGCTGTCAGCGGTGAGACACAGACTTTCTCCCCGGAGAAGATCGCTTGGAATGAAAAGGCAGGCCTGGACTCCCGCGCCGATTGGAATTGCACCCATTGGATCGGTAATTTGGACGATGCCGGCAACTTTATGCCCGGCAACCTTACTGTGATGCCTTACTATCTGGTGCCTAATGAGCAGGAATTTACCTGCTTCCCTCTGGTGAAGCAGCACACTACTGAGCAGCCCATCACTCCCGATGAGGCCTACCGCACTGGTATCTGCCGCAGTATCCGTTGCGGCGACACTCAGATCGCGCTTGCTGGCATTCCCGCTGGCGATTTCCTAATGGGCCAGGAGGACTTTGAGCCTTGCGAGAAGCCTGTACATCCCGAGACCGTGGAAAATAGCTTCTTCCTTGGGGTTTATCCTGTTACACAGGCCCAGTACGCAGCGGTGATGGGCTTCAATCCCAGCGATAACAAGGCAGACGATCTGCCTGTGGAATCTGTCAGCTATGACGATGCCCTTGCGTTTATCGAAAAGCTCAATTGTTTGCAAAACGAGGTGATCTTCCGTCTGCCCACCGAGGCTGAGTGGGAGTACGCCTGCCGCTCCGGCAGCCGGGATACCAACGGCTACGGTACGGATACCCTGCGAAAATTCTCCCAGTATATGTGGAACTATCAGCAGCTGGGCACACAGTCCGTGGAGACTAGCGCACTGCCGACGACTCACCCTGTGGGCATGAAATTGCAGAATGCCTGGGGTCTTTATGACATGCTGGGCAATGTAGGCGAGTGGTGCGCAGATGTGTACCGTTCTTATGAAGAGGGCGGCTTTATCCATGAGGATCTGCGGGTCATCCGCGGCGGTTCTTACACGGATCTTGCCACCTACTGCCGCTGTGCTACCAGAAATGCACTGGAGCACGATTGGAAGAACCGGTTTACCGGATTCCGCTTGGCTGCAGATTTGCGATAATCCTATTAAGGAGAAAAATTATGAGCATCAGAGGAATCCGGAACGGAATGGTTATGCAGAGAGACCCTCAAACAAATCTCTGCGAAATTTATTGTTGGATTGCCGATGCCATCGCCCCCAAAAGCACTATGGGAGAGTTGACAGCCTTGGGAAACGGTCAGTATAAGCTGACAGGCATCCCCGTGGGAGGCCCATACGCGTTTGAAATCACTGATGGGGAAACTGTCTGTGCGTTCAACGACATGTATGTAGGCGATGTTTGGGTGCTTGCCGGCCAATCCAATATGGAAGGTGTTGCTGTCCAAACAGAGGAGGAAATTGCCTATAACAAGAATCCGTTGTCCTCGGTACGGTGCTATTACTTTGATGGGGAGTGGAGAGCTGCTACTTCTGCCATACACAAGAGATTTGCTCTCGTTGACCCAGCATCTGCCGGTGAGGGGCAACCCTCCGCTGTGAAGAGAGCCGCCGATTTTAATATAACGGATGTCCGTGTGGGACCGGGGCATTTTATCGGTGTTAGGCTGTTTGATCTGACCGGCATTCCACAGGGACTCATTCCCTGCGCCAAGGGCGGCGCTTCACTAATGGAGTTCAGCCCTGATTATGATGTGCCGGATTCTTTGTACAAGCAAATGATAAACCGAATCGCTGACTGCGGCAATCATGTGCGGGGAATGTTCTGGTATCAGGGAGAGACCGACGGCTTTTATGTGGACAGAACAGAAGCCTTTACACAGAACATGAAGTATTTCGTGTCTACCTTCCGTAAGGAACTGGGTGACGAAGCCCTGCCCATCGTACAGGCGCAGATCGGCGTTACTCAGGTGTCCGGAATGGATACGGTTCAGAATTGCCATACTTGGCATAAGATTCGCGCACAGCAAGAAGCAATGGATGAAGAAATTCCTGCACTTTGCACTGTGTCGGTATCCAATGCCAGCTACCAGGATGTGATCCATCTGGACGCAAAGTCCCAAAAACGATTGGGCCATGTGATGGCTGATCAAATGCATCGGATGCTCACAGGGGAGGGAGAGCCGATTCCCACGCTCCGGGAGATTACCGTGCGAGCCGTCGGTGAGAAGAACAGCGAGATCGTCACTCACTACGACCATGTTTGTGGAAAACTCTGCGTTCCCGGTGATGGAGTGCCCCACGGTTTTTCTGTCACAATTGACGATGATCTGCCCTTTGCGCATCCTTATATGAATCTGGGGTATGTGCGTCTGGAAAAAAACCGGGTGGTTATCGGGGTGGAGAACTGCTATGTAGATGTGAATAACGCCTACTTATGGTACGGAGCAGGTCCACACACAGTTTGTAATATTATAGATGAAAAAGGGCGTGCACTTTTAGCCTTTGGCCCTTACAAAATTGTTAATAAAGAGTAACAGGCAAAAGATTTGTGAAAAGTAAGGAAGGATTTTATGGAGCGTTTAAAGTCACTGCTTAGAAAAGAAAATCCCAGTTATTTGACACCTCTGTTTTGGTTGCACGGAGAAGACGAAGCTCTGCTGCGGGAAATGGTCGGCCACATGAACGACAATGGAGTAGGGGAATTTGTAATCGAATCCAGACCCCATCCGGATTTTCTTGGCGAGCGTTGGTGGCAGGACTTGAGCATCCTGCTTGACGAGGCGAAAAAGCGGGATATGAAGGTGTGGTTCTTTGATGACTGCGCTTACCCCAGCGGCTATTCCGCCGGCAAGATTCGGGATCACCATCCGGAATACCTAAAGGTGTATCTTGCAGAACGGCATCTGGATGTGATCGGCCCTCAGGAGGATGCTCTGTTTTTCCAGAAGACCTGGGTAGAGTCCGATAAGGGAGAAGAACTGGTAGCAGTGGTGGCCGCCAGAAGAGCGGACACCTTGGACAAGCTGGAGTTTGACTCGCTGATGGACATTACTGACCATGTGCAGGACGGCATGCTCTATTGGAATGTGCCGGAGGGCAACTGGCGTATTTTCTTCCTTGTGCAGACCCGGGAGGACGGTGAAGAGGGGACAAAGGACTACTTAAATCCCATTGAGCCGGAGCCTGTTAAGGCATTCCTCCATTATGTTTACGAGGAACATTACAAGCATTTTGCAGATGAATTTGGCAAGACCATCGCCGGTTTCTTCTCCGATGAGCCTAGGTTTGGCAATATGGCCTCCTATGAGGCAAGTCTGGGATGCACCGATCATTGCGACGCCAATAACCGCCCGGTTATGGTGCTTCCCTGGTCCAGAACCCTCCTTAGCCAGCTGAATGAACAATGGCAGGGCGACTTTACCAAGGTGCTGCCTTGCCTGTGGTATGATGCCGGTGAGCGCACCGCCGATGTACGATTCGTCTTTATGGAACTGGTCAGCCGTTTGTTTGCTGAGAACTACACCCAGCAGATCGGCGATTGGTGTCGGGCCCACAATGTAAAATACATCGGCCACTTGATCGAAGACAACGGCGCCCACGCCCGCCTGGGTTATGGCGCAGGCCACTTCTTCCGTTCCATTAAGGGACAGGACTATCCCGGCCTGGATCTGATCCATCAAGTTTGGCCCGGCGTGGTTGATGGAAGATTCTCCTCACAGGTCGGCTATTTGGATGCGGATTTCTACTATTGGGGTATTACCAAGATGACCTCCTCCTCCGCACATATTACATCAAAAGACAGCGGTACGACCGTGTGCGAGATCTTCGGTGCATACGGCTGGCAGGTGGGTCTGAAGATGATGAAATGGCTCACGGATCACTTGTGTGTCCGAGGAGTTAACCGTCTGATCCCCCATGCCTTCACCCCGAAGGCCTGCGACTGGGATGCGCCGCCCCACTTCTATGACCGGGGTCTGAATCCCCAGTGGCGGTACTTCCATATCTGGTCGGCATATGCGAACCGGGTATGCCACCTGCTCAGCGGCGGTAGCCATGTTGCCACAGCGGCTGTATTGTACCACGCAGAGGCTGAATGGGCAGGGGAGTACATGCCCTTTGAAAAGCCGGTAAAAGCCCTGGCAAAACAGCAGATCGACTGCGATGTTGTCCCCATCGACACCTTCCTGGAGCCGGGATGCTCACGCATCGGAGATGGCTGCCTGAAGATCGGCGGAGAAGACTATGGGGTTATGGTAGTGCCCTATGCGGAAAAATTGCCGGAGGGCATGCTGGAGAGCCTGTGCTGTATGGCAAAGGCGAATATCCCTGTGTTTTTTATGAATGACTATCCTGCAGGCAGCCCTCTACAGACAGACGCAGCCACCGGTCTGCTGGCAGAGTTGAAAGCAAATCCCAATGTGTACGTTTGCACTTGTGATCAGCTGGCAGAGGAGATCCAAAAGAAGGATCTGCATGAGGTGGCTGTACCCACCGACGAGACCTATCTGCGCTGCTATCACTACCGCCAGCCTGCCTACGACACTTATTTCCTGGTGAACGAGGCAAGACTGGAGCCTGTCCATACCACCATGACCTTGAAGACGACTGGTGTCCCGGTGTTCTACGATGCCATGGAGAATACCTACGACTATCCTTCCTATACACAGAAGGACGGAAAACTGACTATCCGGGTGGATCTGGATGCCTTCCAGTCCCGCTTTGTGTTCGTATTTGAGAACGAGGCTGCTGCTAGGGTGTTTACCGAATCTGACGCAATGGCACTCAGAAAGCCCATGCTGAGCGCATTTGCTCCGGAAACTACCGACGGTGAGCTGCTCATGAAGCTTGACACCCAGTGGAAGGTCTCCACCTCCAAAGCACCGGAGGTCACCATGTTTGAGGAGCAGCTGTCCATTACCAAGCTGGGAAATGTGGCTGTTCCCGGTGTACTGCCGTTCTTTACCGGTACCATCCGTTATGAGGCAGAGTTTGATCTGCAGGATGCTCAGCAGAAAAATGTTACCCTTGATCTGGGTCGTGTGTATGAAATCGCGGAGCTTTGGATCAACAATCAGCCGGCCGGCAGCAAGATCGCGCCACCCTATAGCTTTGATGTGAGCGGCCTGCTGAAAAACGGACGCAATACTATCCGGGTGGATGTAACGAACACTCTGGCTAAGGAGCGGGGAGATAACCTGCTGGACCGGGATATGGCACAAGAGCCCTCCGGATTGATCGGACCTGTTCAGCTTTGGTGCACCGCGGAGTGATCCGCTGTTTGGAGGAACAATTATGGAATATTTTCGTGTGCATTTGAATGATTTTTTTCCGGTGTTAAAAAAGACAGACGAAGACGCTGTTCTGGAATGCTACCTTCCTGAGAAAGTCCTGCTACCCGAACATGAAAAACGTCCTTGTATCCTGATTTGCCCCGGTGGCGGATATACCGTTTGCTCCCGTAGGGAAGCAGAACCCATTGCGCTGCAGTTTTTACCGGAGAGTTATAACGTATTCATACTAACCTATTCTGTGGCACCCCATCGCTTCCCCCAGCAGCTGCTGGAGGTGGCTGCGGCGGTGGAACTGATTCACCAAAAAGCAGAAGCTTGGGGATGTGACCCTACCAAAGTGGTGATCTGCGGCTTTTCCGCAGGCGGACATCTGGCTGCTCACTATTCTACCTGCTATGGCTGCGATGCTGTCCGAGCGGTTTTTCCTGACAGTAAGCCGGTGCAGGCCACTATTCTTGGCTATCCTGTGATCACCGCCGATGCCCAATATGCCCACATGGGCAGCTTCGAGAACCTGATCGGTCACACACCGGAAACACCGGAGGAGATCGCGTTCTTCTCCTGCGATCAACAGGTGTCCGAAGCAACACCGTCGGCATTTATCTGGCATACGTTTGAGGATGATGCAGTTCCGGTAATGAACTCACTGCTGTACGCGGCTGCACTGACAAAGCACAATGTTCCGGTGGAATTGCACATTTATCCCAGCGGCTGGCATGGTTTATCCACGCTGGACAGTCAAACCTGCGGGCCGCTTTCTGATTCTATTGCCCGAGCCAGAAGCTGGCTGGAAGAGGTCAAAGGGTGGCTGCGTAATATTCTGTAAAAATACTTACAATCTGCGCCAGGACAATTAAACAGACTCAAAAAGGATGGAATGTACGATGGCATACGAATATCAATACCTTCTGAAAGAACATAACTATCAGTTCCGCAGAGAGCTGGAAAAGATCCACAAGCCCAACAGAAGAGACGATTCTGTGGTTTGCGGAGAAAATGAAATTGAAATTGGAGACGGTTGGTCCATTTTGGTAGAAGAAAACTGCTCCAATGTGATCATGAACGTAGCAAAGGATTTGCAGGACTATCTACTCACCAGTATGAATGTGTCCGTACTGCTGAAGGTGAAGAAGGATCTATCCAAGCGCCTGGAAAGCAGCAGTAAGATCATTGCGCTTATGGAGAACAAGCAGGGCCTGACGAAAAAAAACAGCTACCGGCTGTGCTGCGGTGACGATAAGGTCATTATTTCCGGCTTTGATCCTCTTGGCACTGCCCACGGCAGCTACCATCTGGAAGATCTGATGAACCTAAAGGAAGCGCCGATCCTGCCTTGCCAGGATGTGGTAAGAGCCCCTGCCTTTGCCCCCAGAATGGTACATTCCGGATGGGGAATGGATCAGTATCCGGACTCTCAGCTCCGCGCCATGGCCCACTACGGCTTTGACTCTGTACTGGTGACCGTAAAGGGCGTGGATGAAACCGCTACCGGATATTTGGACATCAACAATCTGATCGATCGCGCTGCTGAGTTTGGAATAGGTGTCTACCTGTACAGCAACATCAAGACTGCTGTCCACCCGGATGATGAGGGCGCAGAAGCGCACTTTGAAAAGGTGTATGGCTCCCTGTTCTCCCGCTATTCCAACGTAAAGGGTATTATTCTGGTTGGTGAATCCGTGGAATTTCCAAGTAAGGATGAGCGAACCACCGGAAAACCCCTTGCGGAATCCTCTGAGGACATTGACCCCTACGCTCTTCCGGATAAGCGGCCTGCACCCGGTTGGTGGCCCTGCCGGGACTACCCCCAGTATATCAATCTACTCAAGAAGGTCATCCGCAAACACACCCCGGAGGCAGATATCGTATTCTGGACCTATAACTGGGGTTGGGCACCGGAAGAGGACAGAGTTGCATTGATTAAAACCCTGCCCGATGATATTACGATTATGGTCACCTTTGAGATGTTCGAAAAGCTGAAGCGGGAGAACATCCACAATATTACCGTGGACTACACTCTGTCCTTTGAAGGCCCCGGCCACTACTTCACCTCGGAAGCCGTGGCGGTTAAGGAACGGAATATCCCCCTGTATACCATGAGTAATGCTGCAGGACTTACCTGGGATTTTGGTGTGGTTCCGTTTGAACCCACACCCTTCCAGTGGGCAAAGCGCTATCAAGCGCTTCTGGATTCCCATGAAAAGTACAACCTATGCGGTACGATCGATGCTCACCACTACGGCTGGTGGCCCTCTGTGATCAGTGAACTGTCTAAGTGGTGCCTGTGGAGTCCATATGTATCCGCGGAAGAAATGTCTTTCAGACTGGCTTGCAGAGAGTATGGTAAGGAGGCAGCTCCTCTGGTAATTGAAGCATGGCGCAAGTGGAGTGAGGCACTTCAGTATTACACGCCCTCCGATGAAGATCAGTATGGACCCTTCCGCATTGGTCCCTCGTACCCGCTGATTCTGCAGATCGACAACATTCGTAAGGCCTGTAATGGCACATTGAAACTGCCTCAGTCTAAATTTGCTCTCACCGGTAACGGCATTTTCTTTACAAAGTACCAGCCTTTGGAATTCGCCCATCAGACCCCCGGGTTTGCCCGTACTGAGACGGAGATCCGCAGCTTGACTCATATGCAGCAGCTGTGGAATGAGGGCGTAGCGCTGTTTGAACAGGCTATGGGGCTGATCCCGGACCGCAAGCGTTATAACGGTGAAAAGATGCTGAATCTTGGTCGCTTCATTGGTTCCATCATTACAACGGCCATTCATGTGAAACGCTGGTATCGGCTGAATATGCAGCTGCGACTTGAGGATGACTTGGAAAAGGCTCAGGAAATCTGCCGGACCTTGATCCAGCTGGGTAGAGATGAGATCGCCAATGCTAAGGCCGCCATCCCTCTGGTGGAGGTGGATTCCCGTCTGGGTTATGAGCACACCATGCACTACATGACCGACAAAGATCACCTGGATTGGAAGATCGAACAGGTTAGACGGGTGATCGAGGAAGAAATTCCCGAGATCCAGGATAAGATCCGAGAAACATTGGAATTTGCAGCAAGCACCCAATATTAAAATAATTGAAGGCAGGTGAATACACCTGCCTTCAAAGCATTTTCATAGAAAAAAAGGAGCACCGCATCAGCGGCGCTCCTTTGTGTGCAATTTGATTAACCTGCTGCCAGGATCATGTCGGTTGCCAGACGGGAAATATCACCCTTGGTAATGGTAACATCCTTCAGCAGGCCTTCGTACCATTCCTCGGTATCCGCAGCACGCAGATCCTCCTGAATCATGTAGTCACGGTAAGTCAGCTCGCCGTCGCCTACATAGTACATGACATGATAGCCGTACTCAGACTCAATGACACCGGTATCGCCGGCCTTGCGGGTCTCATCAATGGCCCAGCTACGGAACGTGGGCACATAGTCAGACTGCTTGTGGATATCCTCAAACAGGCCGCCCTCAGAAGCAGAACTATCATCGGAGTGCTCTTTCACCAGTTCGATGAAGCTCTCTTCAGTGGCTTCACCATCGTTCCATTCCTTCAGATACTTTTCTGCTTCGGCCTTGGCAGTAGCCTTTTCTTCGTCGGAGTAAACGGTGTGGCCGTCCTCATCCTGTGTGCCGCCTTCAAACATAACCAGCAGGTGGCGGACATTTGCCAGAGCACGCATGTTGTCATCACGGCCCTGGAATACCACAACATAGTAGCCGCCAACAGTCTCTTCGCCTTCCTCAGCATGGGGATCGGTAGAGGTGATCTTGTTTTCGAATACCTTGATATCGTTTTCCTCGCGGCCTTCCTCTGCCAACCAGTCGCGATAGACTTCAGAGATCAAAGTGTACCGGGTATCAGCATACTTGGAAGATGTGGCACTTTCGTTATTAGCGTTGATTTCCAGAGCTTTGATGGCCTTATCCAGCGTCAGAACACTATCGTTCTTTGCCAGCTCTTCGGCAACAGCCTTAGCCTCAGCAATGGCAGCGGACTTCTCTTCATCGGTGTACACAGTGTGACCGTGCTCGTCCTTGGTGCCGCCCTTCTGGAAGGAACTGGTGCTGACATAGTAGGTAGCAAAGTCAAAGGAACTGTAGTTTACTTCCTTGTCCTTTTCGTGGTCACGGATGTCCTCATGGGTGTAGGTCAGGTCGGTTTTATACTTGTTGTAGTAGTTGCTTGCGATGGTAGAAACCGTGCTATACTCGGTATAGGAGTCTACATCGGAGCCAAAGCCGTAGGTGGACTTTAGATAGTCATCGGTCTTTTTATAGCCGTAGATTTGGGCATAGAAGTCGATGTTTTGCATATTGTACTTGAGCTGCGCTTGCTCATCGGCAGACAGGGTGTAGCCATCGGCCATAGCCATGTCATAGAGTCTGTAGTCGCTCTTGGCCTGCTCCAGAGCGTTGTCTACAAAATAATCAGCCCATGTCTTGCCGGTTTCCTCATCATAGACCTGCTCATCCAGAGGCTTGGTGACATCCAGACCCATCACCTGGGTATACATAGACAGACTGTCACCGTATGCGGACTGCCACTGATTGTACTGGTTGCGAACCAGGTCGTTATAGTAGTAGTTTAGCTGCACGCTGTTGATCTCGTGCTCACCGGTGGTGGCAGCGATGGTGTTACGGTCAATAATACCGCTGCTGTTCACTACATTGAAGATCATTACGGAAGCGGCTACCAAGGCCACAACGATCATGATCACCACAAAGGTGACGGAGGCAGTTTTCAGCTTTTTTGCCTCAGCCTGTTCCTTGCGCTGCTTTTCGCTCAGCATAGCAGCTCTTTCCTCCTTGCGGAGTTTCTTCTTGTCAGATGCGCTCATGTAATCAATTCCTCTCATTGTCCGAATGGTAAACTCATGCGCCGCATGACCGGCACATAGACCAAGCTATTATAACCTATTTTTCCGCCAGTTGCAAGAGAATTCTTTCAAATATATAGGAAATAGAAAAGGAATCCCCTCAAAATTTGTGAAATCTGCAAAGTAGTCATAAAGAAAGGCATGGGAACGAAGTCCCATGCCTTGACCCGCTTTGGCCGTATGCATCCGATTATGACCTGCACCAAATGGCAGGTGGGTTGCCGCTCCCGACCTTAGCTGCTCCCAACGTCCGCCTTGTGTCAAAGCACAGGCGGGAGGTCTGCAATCCAGCCGGGAAAACTAACATCCCTAAAAATAAATGTGGGTCCAAAAGGACACATTACGCACCAAGCAGGAAATAGAAAACGGTTATTCCTCTTCCTCGTCTTCCTCGTACAGCTGCTCCATGATCAGCCCATAGACAGCCTCCAGTTCATCTTCATCCTCGATTGCGCACAGAATGGGCTCTCCGTCGTCCTCTTCCACAGATTTGAGAAGACTCACTTCCACGTTGTCCTCGTCCTCGCTGCCGGCCAGGGTCACAGCCAGGTAGGTTTCACCGTTGTGTTCCAGAGTGGTCAGCACCTCCAGCTCAAATTCTGTGCCGTCTTCATCGACGATGGTAATAAAATCGGAACCATATTGATTCTCCATGGGATTACCTCCAAACCTACTGTTCTGATGCTTCTATTCTAACCGCTGGCCGGGTGAAAATCAAGAGAACCTTGTTCGTTGATTGTGACAAATCCATGCATAGAACTTTGGGAGTTTCTCCACTTGACAGAACTGACATTCCAAGTATATCCGTTTGTTATTAAAATATGTATTACCGTTTCCCAATGTGAGTGGATTAGATAAGTGCAGATCAAAATTTCCGGAAAAAGACGGTTCGATAAAAATGGGCATACTAGAACAAAGATAATTCACAAATTGGGTCTTTCGTTTTCTGTATGTTTGTGTTATAATGATACGGACTATAGGTTTGCCTATACAAAAAACAGGAAATTGACCATTCGGGCTTACCGACCCGACATTGGAGGTTATAAAATGGCTGAAGGAAAGAAGAAAAAATACATTCCCCCCAGACAGGATTGGAAGCCCGGCTGGGCATTCCGGCTGCTGCACCGGGTATGGATGGTTGCTTTTTCTGCCTTTAAGGTGGCAGTTGGTGCGGCAGCAACCGTGCTGCTGATCGGTGTGGTATGTGCCTTCGTATTTGTGGGGATCCTGGGGGATTACCTGCAGGAGGACATTTTTCCCGCATCCGGTGGTATCGTGTTGGATGCTCAGGATTACGACCAGAATTCCACTATGTTCTGTGTCAATGAGAAGGGCCAGATCCAGGTTTACCAGCAGATTTTTGCGGAGACCAGCAGCAAATGGGCAAGCCTCGAGGACATCCCTGAGGATCTTGTCGCAGCAGCTGTTTCCATTGAGGATCACCGGTTCTTTGAGCATCAGGGCGTGGACTGGGTGACTACGATTAAAGCCTGCGCCAGAATGTTCTTCGGTGACGACTCTGTGGGCGGCTCCAGCATTACCCAGCAGCTGATCAAGAATATCCTGTTGCTGTCTGAGGACGAATCTGCCGACGATGTAACCGTCCGCCGTAAGGTGATTGAGATCTTCCGGGCCATCCAGCTGGAAAAGACCTATGATAAAGATGAGATCATGGAGATGTATCTAAACTGCATCTATCTGGGTCAAGGCTGCCGGGGTGTGCGAAGCGCCGCTGCTGCCTACTTTGGCAAGGAGGTGGAGATGCTGACCACCGCCGAATGTGCGGCACTCATCAGCATTACCAATTCTCCCACCTACTACGATCCCTATCAGAACTTTGAGAATAATCACAAACGAAAAGAGGATGTCCTCTGGGCCATGCGCGACTACGGCTGGCTGGAGGAAGAGGAGTATCAGGCAGCGCTTGCCCAGGAACTGGTGCTCAAGGCAGGCATTGACGATGCAGACAGAATGACCACCTGCCCCAACGAGGACTGCGGTCATAAGGATATAGCCCGGAACTTTAATACCGAAGATAATGTGCATTTCTACTGCCCCAAGTGCGGCGGCGAAGTGCTGACCGAGAAGGATGCCTCTCAGGATAACTACTCCTGGTTTGCTGATACGGTTCTGGAGGACGTGGCCAAGGCTATGTGCCAGGAAAACGGCATGGTCTGGAACGAAGGCACCCGGGAGATGATGATGCAGCAGATCCGGAAGGGCGGCTACAACATCTTTACCACCATCGATCTGAAGGTGCAGGAGCAGTTGGATGCCATCTACACCAACCTGGAAAACATCCCCGATACCCGGAGCGGCCAGCAGCTGCAGTCTGCTATGGTGATCTGTGATAACAGAACCGGTGACATCGTGGCAATGGTGGGCGGTGTCGGCGAAAAAGAGGGCTTTGACACCTGGAACCGCGCTACTGACTCGCTCTTGCAGACCGGATCTTCCATTAAGCCCTTAACGGTGTATGCCCCTGCATTTGAGTCCGGCGCCATCAGCCCGGCAACGGTGATTACAGACCTGCCTATGACCTACGGTGGCGGCTCGGATCCCTATCCTCTCAATGACAACCGCAGATATTCCTATGCCCGTACCATCTACAGAGGTGTGGTCAACTCTGTCAATGCGGTTGCGGCTAATACTTTGGACAAGTCTGGCATCAACTATGCTTACGAATTCGGCAAGGAAAAGTTCCGTCTCACCAATCTTGTGGACGGCTATGAGCTGTCCAACGGGGATGTTCGCAGTGATATCGGCGTAGGCCCTCTTGCCATGGGTGCCCAGAACAAGGGTCTGACCGTCCGGGAAATGGCAAATGCCTTTGCAACCTTTGCCGGTGACGGCATTTGGCGGGAAGCCAGAACCTTCACAAAGGTCTACGATAGTGAGGGCAATCTGGTACTGGATAATACCCAGGAGACTGAGCAGATCCTCAGCGAAAAGACCGTCAACTATATGAACTACTGTCTTGTTTCCGCAACCAACGGCGGTACCGGTTATGAGGCAGACCTGAGCTATTCCTATGGTATTACCACCGCCGGTAAGACCGGTACCACCGGCGACAGTAAGGACCGCTGGTACTGCGGCTACACCGGTTATTATACGGCAGCTGTTTGGTGCGGCTATGATAGCCCGGAAGTGATCCGTCCCCAAGGAGTTAACAATCCTTCTGCGTATCTGTTTAAGAAAGTCATGGGTCCCCTGCATGAGGGAAAGGAAAATATTTCCCTGTACAGTACAAGGAACTTCTGGACCGCAAGTATGTGCCTAACCAGCGGCAAACGGGCTACCGATGCCTGTAAGAACGACATCCGCATGGTTAGTCCCATAGACCCGGATTACTTCATTGCGACCAGCGATGCGTATGTGTACCCGGAAGACATGCCTCAGGGCGAATGCAACAAGCATGTGATGGTGGATTACTGCTCCGGCGGCGGTGTGGCTACCGAGTGGTGTCATCATTTTGCCGGGGTGGACGAGACCGTGAGCTTGTCGGGGAAAGGCCTGGTGAAAATGACCCAGGCAGATATTAACAGACTGCTGAAGGCTGCGCCGTTCGGCTTGTATAAAGATTACCTGCGTAATGACTATGTATATTTCCTGAACAGCGACGGTTCTGACGGTGTTTTCAAGGGTATCAAGAATGACCTGGAACAAGGGGTGGAAGCACCTTATGTTGTCTGCCCAACTCACACACAACAGGCTTGGGAGCAGTATGCCAATGATCATGGCATCGATCCCAATGCGCCTGTGGAGGAGCAGGAGGGCGAGGAGGGCACAGAAGGTACCGAACCGAATGAGGAAACCGTACCGGAAGAATGATCTGCCGCCGGTGATACGCATATTGACAGTGCTTTCATGTAGAGGAGAAACAGATGATTTGGATTTCCGATGAATGGAAAGAGTATGAGGTTTTGGATACATCAGCCGGTGAGCGGCTGGAGCGGTGGGGTAAGTATATCCTGGTACGTCCCGATCCCCAGGTGATCTGGGATACGCCCCATGTGGATCCTGCCTGGAAAAAGTATGATGCGCGGTATATCCGCTCATCCACCGGCGGCGGCCGTTGGTCTGACCACCATCTCCCCGAGCGCTGGCAGATTCACTATAAGGATTATCTGACCTTCAATGTCAAGCCTATGAATTTCAAGCATACCGGCGTGTTTCCGGAGCAGGCAGCCAACTGGGATTTTATCCGGGATAAGGTGGCCTCGGCCGGCCGTCCCACCCGGGTGCTGAACCTGTTCGCCTATTCCGGCGGTGCTACCTTGGCAGCAGCTGCCGGTGGCGCAGAGGTATACCATGTGGATGCATCCAAGGGCATGGTAGCCTGGGCAAAGGAAAATGCCCAGGCGTCCGGCCTTGCGGATCGGCCTATCCACTGGATCGTGGACGACTGCGCCAAATTCATCCAGCGGGAGATCCGTCGGGGTCGACGGTATGACGGGATCATTATGGACCCGCCCAGCTACGGCAGAGGTCCCAGTGGCGAGATTTGGAAGATGGAAACCAGCTTCTATCCGTTCCTGTTGGAGACCGCGAAGCTGCTGACCGATAACCCCTTGTTTGTGATTATCAATTCCTATACCACCGGCCTTGCCCCCTCTGCGGTGGGGTATGCTGCTGATGTGGTGTTTGGCGCCACCCATGGGGGAAGCACCGCTGTGGGAGAGCTGGGGCTTCCGGTTCGTTCCACTGGCCGTATGCTGCCTTGCGGTTCAACCGGCCGCTGGACTCCCTGATTTGGAGGAACAATCTTGGAGAATGCAATCAATGTAGAACATTTGGCATATACCTATGCGGGCGTGGATGACACGCCCGGTATTACCGTATTTGAGGATCTGAATTTGACCATCCAGGAAGGCTCTTTTGTGGCGATCCTTGGCAGTAATGGATGTGGAAAATCTACTCTTGCCAAGCATTTTAACAGTATCTTGCTGCCCTGCGGTGGAAAGGTATTTGTTTGGGGGATGGATACCGCCCAGGAGGATAAGCTGATTGGCGTGCGTCGTACGGTAGGCATGGTCTTCCAAAACCCGGATAACCAAATCGTTGCCAATGTGGTGGAGGAGGATGTGGCGTTCGGTCCGGAGAATCTGGGCGTGGCGGCTCCTGCTATCCGTCAGCGGGTGGATAATGCCCTCCGCCAGGTGGGTATGTACGACTATCGGCTTCATGCACCCCATCTTCTGTCCGGTGGTCAGAAGCAGCGGGTGGCAATAGCAGGCGTGATCGCTATGGAACCCAAGTGCATCGTGCTGGATGAGGCCACCGCCATGTTGGATCCTAAGGGCCGGCGTGAGGTCATGGAGACCATCGCCAGGCTGAAAAATGAGAAGAATATCACCGTGGTTCTCATTACGCATCATATGGACGAGGCTGCTCAGGCAGATCGGGTGGTGGTGCTGAATCGCGGAACGGTGGCACTGGACGGCACCCCTCAGGCAGTATTTTCCCAGGTGGAAAAGCTCCATGAGATGGGCCTTGCCGCGCCGGATACGGTGGAACTTTGCCGGATGCTGAACGGACAGGGATTCTCCCTACCCTTGGACCGGCTCAATGCGGAAGAATGTGCGCAGGTACTGGCAGAAGCGCTGAAGGCTTGACCCACAGGAGGAACAATACGTGGAACCTTTCTTGCAGGTGGAACACCTATATCACACATATAGCGCTGGTACGCCCTTTGAGCATGTGGCCTTGGAGGACGTGTCTTTCTGCGCCCAAAAGGGCGAATTTATCGGCATTATTGGACATACCGGTTCCGGTAAATCTACCCTGATGCAGCATTTGAACGGGCTACTGAAGCCTACTTCCGGCAGTATCAAGCTGGACGGCGTGGATATCTGGACCGACAAAAAGACCACCCGGGCCAGCCGCTTTCGGGTAGGTTTGGTGTTTCAGTACCCGGAATACCAGCTTTTTGAAGAGTCGGTATATAAGGATATCGCCTTTGGACCTAAGAATATGGGACTTTCTTTGCAGGAAGTGGATCGCCGGGTGCGGGAGGCAGCTGCCTTGGTGGGTCTGACCGACCAGCAGCTTGAGGTTTCACCCTTTGACCTGTCCGGCGGTCAGAAACGCCGGGTTGCCATTGCCGGTGTGATCGCCATGGAGCCGGAAATTCTGATCCTGGATGAGCCTACTGCTGGTCTGGACCCGGAGGGCAGGGCAGAGGTCCTGCGTAATATTGAAAACTACCGGCAGAAGAAAAATGCCACTATCATGATGGTCAGCCACTCCATGAATGATGTGGCGCGGCTGACGGAACGCCTGCTGGTTATGAACGGTTCACGACTGGTGATGGATGGCACACCCCTTGAAGTGTTTAGAAGAGCCCAGGAGCTGCTGGATATGGGCCTGGATATTCCGGAGGTTACCCGCCTGTTCTTGCAGCTGCAAAAGCTGGGTATCCCGGTAAATCCTGTCTATACTATGGAGCAGGCAGTCGCGGAGCTGTGTCGGATCAAGGAGGCTGCCCATGCTTAAAGACATTACATTGGGTCAGTATTTCCCAGGCGTGTCTGTGGTACATCGGCTGGATCCCAGAACAAAACTGATTATCCTGATCGGGTATATCGTAGCCTTGTTCTCTGCGGAGAGCTGGCTATCCTACGGCGCAGTATTTGCTTTTCTTGCCACAGCTGTTGCCATCTCTAAAATACCGGTGAAGGCCATTGTCCGGGGGATGAAGCCGCTGGTAATGGTGCTGATCTTTACAGGCGTTTTGAATCTTTTTTTCACCGCAGGGGAAACGGTGCTGGTGAGTTTTTGGAAGATCACCATTACACTGGAGGGTCTGCGCCGAGCAATTTTTATGGTTATCCGGATCTTAATGCTGATCTCCGGTACGTTTCTGCTGACCTATACCACTTCTCCCATCAGCTTGACCGACGGATTGGAATCTTTGCTCAGTCCCCTGAAAAGGATTCATCTGCCTGTTCATGAACTGGCAATGATGATGTGTATCGCCCTGCGGTTTATTCCCACCTTGATCGAGGAAACGGATAAAATCATGTCCGCCCAGAAGGCCAGAGGCGCTGATTTTGAGACCGGTAAGCTCCTGGATCGGGTAAAAGCGCTGGTGCCGATTCTCGTACCTCTGTTTATCAGCGCGTTCCGCCGGGCAGATGAGCTGGCCACCGCCATGGAGTGCCGCTGCTATCAGGGCGGTGACGGCCGTACCAAAATGAAGCTGCTGCGGTTTAAGCGGTTTGATTACAGTACGCTGCTGATCATGGCTGCGCTGATCGTTGCGGTAATTGTGCTGGCCGGATTCGGTTTGTGAGGTAGCTATGCGAAATATTGCTTTGGTACTCACCTATGAGGGCACAGCCTACCACGGCTGGCAGATGCAGAAAAACCTTTCCACTGTCCAGCAGACACTGGAAAAGGCAGTTGCCATGGTGGTTGGACACGAGACCCACGTGACCGGCTGCGGCCGCACCGATGCCGGTGTCCACGCACGCGTGTATGTGGCAAACTTCCGGACGGATTCCACAATTCCCGTGGATCGGCTGCCCTATGCGCTCAATACCCACCTGCCGGTGGATATTGTGGTGACAAGAGCCTTTGAGGTCAATGAAAATTTCAACGCCATCGGCTCCTGCATCCGGAAGGAATATACCTACACCATTTACAATTCCCGGGTGCGGGATCCCTTTTATGTGAATCGTGCTTGGTTCTACCCTAAACATCTGGATGAGACCGTGATGCAGAAGGCGGCGGATCAGTTTGTGGGCACCCACGATTTTGCTGCCGTACGCAGCGTGGGAACGGATGTAAAATCCACTGTTCGCACCGTATACTATTATAACGTGGAGCGGAAAGGGAATATTATAGAACTGAAGGTCTGCGCCAACGGCTTCCTGTATAATATGGCTCGTGCCATGGCAGGGACGGTTGTGTATGCCGCAGAGGGAAAATTCCCCCCGGAGCAGATCGGTAAAATTTTGGAAGAGGGCAACCGGACCGCTGCCGGCCCAACGGTGCCAGCTGGCGGTCTCTACATGACCCACCTGTGGTATGATGACGGTGTGGATCGGTTTGAAGTCCCAATTCCGACGGAAAATTCATAATTTGTTTTTCCTTTTCCGGCGTGGGTGTGGTATGCTACCGTAAGACCCACAAGGAAGAAAGGTCGTGATGTGTATGCAGCCAAGATTGTGTACCAAATGTAAGAAAAATATGGCCGTGGTCTTCATTACAAAGATCGAAAACGGTGTGTCTATGAACGAAGGCTATTGCCTGAAGTGCGCCCGCAGTTTGGGAATTCCCCAGATTGATGCGGCAGTAAAGCAGATGGGCTTCTCTGAGGAGGATCTGGATACCCTCACCGATGAGATGAGCAGTATGTTCGGCCAGATCGACGGCGACGATACCGACGAAACGGAGAGCCAGACCGCAACCTTCCCCATGCTCAATCAGCTCCTGGGAAGCATGGGCGGCGAGAAGGGGAATCTGCCTGCCAAGCAGAAGCAGCCTGAGCCGGAGAACACCGACTCTGCCAAGCAGAAAAATAAAAAGCATAAATTCCTGGATAGCTACTGTATGGATCTGACCGGTAGGGCCAGAGAGGGAAAGCTGGACAAGGTGATCGGACGGGATGTGGAGACCGAGCGGGTCATCCAAATCCTTAACCGGCGTCAAAAAAACAATCCCTGTCTGATCGGTGAGCCGGGCGTTGGTAAAACTGCCATTGCAGAGGGCCTGGCCCAGCGAATCGCCGCCGGGGAAGTGCCCTATAAGCTTCGGGATAAGGAAGTGTTCCTGCTGGATTTGACCGCTCTGGTGGCAGGTACTCAGTTCCGCGGACAGTTTGAAAGCCGTATGAAGAGCCTGATCACAGAGATCAAGGCCTGCGGTAACATCATTCTGGTGATCGACGAGGTCCACAATCTGGTGGGCGCCGGCGATGCGGAAGGCTCTATGAATGCAGCCAATATCCTCAAGCCAGCCCTGTCCCGGGGCGAGATCCAGGTGATCGGCGCAACTACCTTCAATGAATACCGCAAGCACATTGAAAAAGATGCTGCCTTAGAACGCCGGTTCCAGCCGGTGACCGTGGCAGAGCCAACCATTGAAGAGGCTTGCCAGATTATGCAGGGCATTGCCAAGAGCTACGCTCAGTTCCACGGAGTTTCCATCTCCGGTGAGATCGCCCGTCAGTGCGTGATGCTCTCCGAGCGGTATATTACCGATCGGTTTCTGCCGGATAAAGCAATCGACCTGTTGGATGAGGCCTGTTCCGACTTAAATCTGCGCTGCAAGGAGATTTCTCTGCTGGCAGAGAAGAAAAAAGAGCGGGATGATTACGAGCTGGAGCTGCGGATGCTCACCGAGGATACGGAAAACGAGCATTATGAGCGCCTGGCTACCATTCGCAGTAAACTATGCCAACTGGCAACGGAAATAGAAGAGCTGGAGAAGATCCCTGCCCCTGCGGTGACCATGGAAAATCTTGCCCGGATCATTGAACTGTGGACCAAGATCCCCGCATCCAAGATCAAGGCCCAGGAATATCAGCAGATTAAGGGTCTTGCTGACCGGCTGAAGACCCATATCGTGGGTCAGGACGAGGCCGTAGAGGCAGTGGCAAAAGCTATTCGCAGAAACCGTGTGGGCATCAGCCCCAAGCGCCGCCCGGTATCCTTTATTTTTGTGGGTCCCACCGGTGTTGGCAAGACGGAGCTGGTAAAGTGCCTGGCAAACGATCTGTTTGACTCTGTGGATTCTCTGATCCGGTTGGATATGTCGGAATTTATGGAGAAACACACGGTTTCTAAGCTGATCGGTTCTCCTCCCGGTTATGTGGGATATGATGAGGCTGGCCAGCTGACGGAGAAGATCCGCAGAAAACCCTATTCCGTGGTCCTGTTTGACGAAATTGAAAAGGCCCATCCGGATGTACTGAATGTGCTGTTGCAGGTGCTGGATGACGGACGGATCACCGATGCCCAGGGCAGAGTGGTGAACTTTGAGAATACCATCATCGTGATGACCTCCAATGCCGGCTCTGAAGGCCGGGTAGGCGGACTGGGATTTGGCCGCTCTGACCAGGATATGGTGAAAGAGAAGACGATGAAGGCGCTGAAGGAGTTCCTCCGTCCGGAGTTTATCAACCGGGTGGATGAGATCATCACATTCAACCACCTGACCGAGGAGAACTTCCTGGGCATTGCGGATATTATGCTCAAGGAGCTGCAGGAAAGCCTGTCCGGTCGCGGCTTAAGCCTCACTTGGGATGACGCAGTTCGGCGTTATCTTGTAGAGAAGGCCTATTCCGTCACCTATGGTGCCCGGAATCTCCGCCGGGAGATCCAGCGGAGTCTGGAGGATCCCATCAGCGAGCGGATCATCGATTCTTTTGAAAGGCCCATTTCCTCCATCCATGTTTCTGTGGTTGACGGCGAAATTTCTGTGGAAGAAAAATAACAAAATCCCCGACTTTTCACACAAAAAGTCGGGGATTCGTTATGTATAGACTTTTAGCTGTAGCGCTTGTGGATGGCAGCAAGCTTTTCGAACACCGGGATCTGCTGGGGACACTTATCTACGCAAGCACCGCAGCTAATGCAGTGTTCGGCATTTTTCTCGCCCAAAGCCTGATAGGCGGCCTTGGCACCAGCATAGTCGCCGTCATAATGATTTTGATTGTACAGCTTGAAAATTTTCGGGATCGCGATTTCCTGTGGACAGACATCGCAGTAATTACAGCCGGTGCAGGGAACGGTTATAGACCCACGCATAACTTCGCCTGCGGCTAATATGGCTTCATTTTCTGCTTCCGTCAGCATTCCCACTTGTGCGCTGTCGGCGTAGGAAAGGTTCTCCTGCACCTGCTGCAGCTCACTCATGCCGCTAAGCACAACATTAACTTCTTCTCTGTTCCACAGAAAGTCCAGGGCGCTTTCCACAGGATTTTTCGGCAGCAACTTTGCAACGGATTCCGGCACATTGGCAAGCAGACCGCCCCGCAGCGGCTCCATGATCACCACAGCTAACCCCTTTTCGTGTGCCAGCCGCAGACCCTCCAGACCAGCCTGATAGTGGGTATCCATGTAATTGAGTTGAATTTGGCAGAAGTCCCAGTTGTCGTAGCCATTCAAGATTTCCTTAAATGCGTCCAGATTATCATGGAAACTAAAACCCAGATACCGGATCTTTCCCTCTGTCCGGGCTTTTTCCGCATGGGCCAAGACATTGTACTTTTTCACGCAATTTTCCCACCGATCCCGGCTGAGGGCGTGCAGTAAATACATATCGATGTGATCCGTCTGCAACCTGCGGAGCTCCTCTTCCAGAATGGTTTCGAAATCCTCCTCGCATTTTAGGAAGGATACCGGCATCTTGGAGGCCAGGGTGACTTTTTCCCGGTATCCGTCCTGCAAGCACAATCCCGTGACCCGCTCACTGTCCTTATATGCATAGGCTGTGTCCACATAGCTCAGGCCGTTGTCGATGGCGTAGCGCAGAGTTTCGATGGCCCAGTTCTCATCGATGGTGCCATCGTCATTAGTTTTCAGGCGCATCATACCAAAGCCCAAAACAGAAGGTGTCAGATCCGTATTGCCGAATTTCCGATATTGCATATGTATTTGCCGGGAAAAACCCGCTCCTTTCTGTATTGTGCGTTTATTATAACACATCCTGCAACAAAAAGAAACACCTGCACAGAAATGCAGGTGTTTCGAAAATTACAGATCAAACTCGTCGGTGAGTTTGTTGGAAACACGCCAGGCCACATCCTCCATCTTATTGGCAGCCTTTGCTGCCAGCCTGCGGGTGGGGTTGCTCCGGGGCATGGCCAGAATCGCCACTGCGCCGGCAGCAGCGCCCAGACCAACTGCCAGTGCCAATCCTTTCATTTGCATATGCTCGCCTCCTTTCACTGCTAGTTTGCCCTTTCAACAAAAATTTACAAGTGGAAAGGTTTCTCTCCGTTGCACATGGCGAAATTTATGATATAATACAGAAAAAGGCAGAAAAGGGGGATTTAGTATGTCTGTTGATCAGCTGCAAAAGAAGATCAGGAAGCTGAAGAATCCATCGTGTGTGGTATTTTCAGTTGGTGAAAATCAGATACCTGACCATGTTATGGAGAGCACAGGTAGCTTTTGCGAAGCCTATGGATGTTATGCCCGGGAACTGCTGACCGGCCTGAAGGAAATTGTTCCCGCTGTCCGCTTGGACTTTGCTACCTTTGCTGCGTTGGGGGGCGATGGCGTACAGTTGCTGCAACAGCTGCTAGCCTATGCAGCGGAGCAGGAGTACTATGTGATTCTCGATGCCCCGGAAGCCCGCTCAGTCCAATCTGCCCAGATGGTCGCAACACAGCTGTTGGATCCGTCCAGTCCATGGAAATTTGACGGCTTGGTGCTGTCCTGCTACATTGGCAGCGACGGTGTGCTGCCCTATATCCAAGGGGTTAAGGAACAGGAAAAGGATCTGTTTTTGCTGCTGCGAACTGCCAACAAATCCGCTGCAGAGCTGCAGGATCTGATGACAGGCTCCCGCTTGGTGCATCTTGCAGCAGCGGATTTGGCAAAACGGCTGGGAGAGCCATATTTGGAACGGGGTGGCTACAGCCGGATCGGCGGTGTAGGTGCTGCTACATCCACAGATGGACTTAAGACTCTGCGAAGCAAATATCCGGCTATGTTTTTGCTGATCGACGGAGCGGACTATTCCGGTGCCAATGCCAAAAATTGCAGCGCCGCCTTTGATAAGCTTGGACACGGCGCCCTTGCCTGTATCGGCAGCTCAGTGCTGGAGGCCTGGCGAACTGAAAATGCAGAAGGCGCCACCTATATAGAACAGGCGACACGGGCGGCGGAACGAACCAAGAAAAACCTACTGCGCTATATTACCATTCTGTAAGATATAAAAAATCCCGCAAATGATTTGCGGGATTTTTTGTTAGTTTACTGAGGATCTGCGATGCATTCTGCTCCGGGCACCGTTCATAGAATCGGTAGTGCCGGTGGAGTCGGTTCCGTTGGTGGAATCGTTCATGCCAGGCTCTCCTGTTTCTACACCGGTGTCCGGGACATTGGTTTCGGGAACCGGGATGGTCATGGTTTCCGTAGGCATGACAGTTGCTTCAGTAGTAGGTGCTGTGGTGGGTCTTGTGGTTGCCGGAGGTGTAGTGGCAGGCTCAGTGTTAGAGCAGCTACAGGCGCACAGAGAAAATGCCATTACGACACTCACAATAAAAACGGTAATCAGTTTCATATGAATCCTCCTTCTTTTGATTCCATAGCTAGTTTTTCCGGGATTGCGGTACTTAGTCCGGGAAAAAAACGCCAGTTTGCGCAAAAAAGTTTGTAAAGAAAAGAAATAAATTTTGAAATATGCCATTGCTATTTTGCTATGTTTCCTGTATAATATTTAGGAAATATATGAAAAAAGGAGAGTTCCTTACTTATGAAGAAGCTCACTGTTAAAAAAGGCGCAGAGTGTATGGCATGTCTGCAGTGCGTTAACGCATGCTCAACTGCTTTCTATAAGCAATTCCATCCGGATCTGTCCTGCATTCAAATTGTGGATAAGAACGGCACAGCAAAACCTATGGTCTGCATCCAGTGCGGTAAGTGCGCAAAGGTGTGTGAGGCCGGCGCCATCACCCAGAATCCCAAGACCGGCGTTTATATGATTAATAAAAAGCTCTGCACCTCCTGCGGCAAGTGTGTGGAAATTTGCCCCATGAAGGTTATGGTGGCACCCCAGGAAGGCCCTACCTCCAAATGTATCGCCTGCGGCATCTGTGTCAAGGCTTGCCCTATGGAAATTTTGGAGATCGTAGAAAAGTAAGGCATACATATTGGCAGCCGGGTTTTCCCGGCTGCTTTTTTGCGTTTTTTCGTAAAAAATACTGGCGGAATAATTGCATAGTAGTTACAAATATGCTATACTGTAACTAAGTTTACGCCCGGAGGAGTTTATGACAAATATGACGGATTTTCAGCGGGAAATTACTGCTTTACTAAAAGATTTTCAACTTCGCTTGAATGAACCTATGGCCAAACACACCTCCTTCCGCATTGGTGGCCCTGTAGAGGTGATGGCCTTTCCTCGAAACAAGGAAGAGTTATCTCAAATTCTGAAAGTGTCCTGTTTGTTGGACCAAAAACCTGCTATTTTAGGTGCAGGTACAAATATACTGGCGCCGGACGCGGGCATTTCCGGTCTGGTGATCTGCCTGAAGGATTGCATGGACGGCATGGAGCAGCTGGATGACACTCATATCCGGGTGGCCGCCGGTGTGACCATGGCCAGAGCGGCGGTGTTCGCTGCGAATCTGGGCCTGTCCGGCTTGGAATTTGCCCATGGGATTCCCGGAACTGTGGGCGGCGGCGTTTATATGAACGCAGGCGCTTACGGCGGTGAGATCTGCCAGGTCTTCACCCAGGCTGAGGTGATGGATATGGAGGGTAATTTGCGGACCGTATCCCGGGATGATATGCAGTTTTCCTACCGCCATAGCCGCCTGGAGAATGAAGGTGGTATCGTGATCAGTGCCGATTTTACTCTGGAGAAGAAACCTGCGGAAGAAATTCGGGAGAAGATGCAGGAACTGATGGGGAAGCGGAGAACGTCCCAGCCTCTGGATCTGCCCTCTGCGGGATCTGCCTTTAAGCGTCCCGTAGGTGGTTATGCCGCAGCGCTGATCGAACAGAGTGGTCTGAAAGGCTATCAGGTGGGCGGTGCTGCCGTCTCTGAGAAGCACGCCGGGTTTGTGGTAAACCTAGGGGACGCCACCGCGGAGGATGTCAAAGCGCTGCTGCAGCAGGTATCCCATAAGGTATTGGATGACACCGGTATCCGTTTGGAACCGGAGGTTCGTATTTGGTAACAAAAGAGGAGGTGCGCCATGGCGATTTCATTTTCCGGCAATGCAAAGGCAGAGATCTGCCGTAATATTCCCAGCAAGAACTGCTGTGCCCTGGCGGAATCCTTTGGAATTTTGCTTTTTTGTAACAGCTTTCGTGCCGATGGCATCCGAATCATAACGGAAAGCCGTGAATTTGCGCAAATGCTGCCGAAACTGTTTCGGAAGGCCTTCGGCGTGAGCTTTGATGTGTCTCCTGAGGAGGAAACCCTGGGAAAGATGATATTCCAGATTACAGACCCGGAGAAGATCTCTCTGATCATGGATGCCTACGGTTTCAGCACAAAAGACACCCTGTCGCTGCATATCAACCTGCCTGTTGTGGAGGAGGATTGTTGTAAAGCGGCCTTTTTGAAGGGTGCTTTTTTGGCGGGCGGTTCTGTAACAGACCCCGCAAAGGGCTATCATCTGGAACTGACCACCACCCATGGCAGCGTGGCAAGAGAATGTAACAGCCTGCTTACTGAAGTGCTTCCTTTTCAGCCGAAAACCGCGTTTCGCGCCGGAGGTCATGTGCTTTATATTAAGCAGAGTGATTTGATCTCCGATTACCTGACCTATTTGGGAGCTCCGGTGTCCGCTATGGGGATTATTGAGGCCAAGCTGGAGAAGGAACTGAACAATAAGGTGAACCGCCGGTGTAACTGTGACGATGCCAATACCTCTAAGGTGGTGGAGGCCGCCCAGGAGCAGTTGTCTGCCATCCGGGTATTGAAGACAGGTGGTATCTATGACAAACTGCCTGAAAAGCTGCTGCAGGCGGCAAAAGCCAGGGAGGAGAACCCCGAAGCCTCTCTGACGGAGCTGGCAGCCATGATGGAGCCGCCCATCACAAAACCCGCCATGAATCACCGGCTGAAAAAGCTGGTGCAGCTGGCACAGGAGGGGAAGAAATGAGTTTTGTACATCTTCATGTCCATACAGAGTACAGCCTTTTGGACGGCGCCTGCCGCATCAGCGGCATTATGGACCGGGTCAAGGAGCTGGGACAGAGCGCAGTGGCCATTACAGACCATGGCGTGATGTATGGCTGTATTGATTTTTATAAGGCCGCTAAGGCCGCCGGTATTAAGCCGATTATCGGCTGTGAGGTGTATGTTGCCCCCAGAACCATGGCAGACCGCGTCCACGGGGTGGACAACGACCCATATCATCTAGTGTTGCTATGTAAAGACCGGAAGGGTTACGAAAACCTCTGCATGCTGGTGTCTGAGGCATTTATGCGCGGATTCTATGGAAAACCCAGAGTGGATCTGGATCTGCTGCGGCAATATCACGAGGGCCTCATAGCCACCTCCGCCTGCCTTGCCGGCGGCATCCAGCAGCGCCTGCTGCAGGAGGATTATGATGCCGCCAAGACTTATGCTCTGCAGATGGCAGAGATCTTTGGTGAGGATCACTTCTATTTGGAGCTGCAGGATCACGGTATCCCGGAGCAGCTTCCGGTGAATCAGGGGATCCTGCGGATCGCAAGAGAGACCGGACTGCCTTTGATCGTCTCCAACGACGCCCACTACCTGCGCAGAGAGGACGCCACCATGCAGGATGTGCTCCTGTGCATCCAGACCGGCAAAACAGTGGACGATCCCAACAGAATGAAATTTCAGACCGACGAGTTTTACTTAAAGAGCGAGGAGGAATTGCGGCAGCTGTTCCCCAATTGCGATGAGGCCTTTGAAAACACTACCAAGATCGCAGACCGCTGCAATCTGGAGTTTGTCTTTAACGAATACCATCTGCCCTCGTTCCCCGTACCGGAGGGCTACACTAACGAGGAATATTTCCGAAAGCTCTGCAATGACGGCTTCCAGGAGCGGTATCCTGATGCCCCCGAAAGCTATCAGCAGCGGCTGGAATATGAGATCAGTGTTATCAGCCGTATGGGCTATGTAAACTATTATCTCATCGTTTGGGATTTTATCCGCTATGCCAAGCAATCCGGCATTCCGGTCGGTCCGGGTCGTGGCTCCGGCGCAGCTTCCATTGTGGCGTACTGTCTGCACATCACGGAAGTGGATCCCATGAAGTATGCACTGATCTTTGAGCGGTTCTTGAATCCGGAGCGGGTCAGTATGCCCGACTTTGATACAGATTTTTGCCAGGAACGCCGTGGGGAAGTCATTGACTATGTGATGGACAAGTACGGCAAAGACCATGTGGCGCAAATCGCTACCTTCGGTACCATGGCAGCCCGTGGTGCGATTCGGGATGTAGGCCGGGCACTGAACTTCAGCTATGCAGAAACCGATGTGGTTGCCAAGCTGGTGCCTACCATGCCGTTGCACATCACACTGAAGGATGCATTAAATGTATCTCCCAAACTCAAGGAGATGTATGACGGCGATGAGCGGGTAAAACTGCTGATCGACACGGCAATGAGTCTGGAGGGTATGCCCAGAAATACCTCTACCCATGCTGCCGGTGTGGTGATCACCGCCGACCCGGTGAGCGCCTATGTACCTTTGTCCCGGAACGACGATACCATTGTCACCCAGTACACTATGACCACCATTGAGGAACTGGGCCTTCTGAAAATGGACTTTTTGGGCCTGCGAAATTTGACGGTTATCGAGGATGCAGAGCGGCAGATCCGTCAGCTCCAGCCGGACTTTGATATTGACAAGGTACCGGACGATGATCCCGAGACCTTCCAAATGCTGGCCGAGGGCAAGACTCAGGGCGTTTTCCAGCTGGAATCTGCGGGTATTACCGGCGTTTGTATGAATATGAAGCCTACCTCCATTGAGGACATGACGGCAATTGTGGCTCTGTACCGGCCCGGCCCCATGGACTCGATCCCCATGTTCATTGCCAACAAGCTGGACAACCGGAAGATTACCTATAAGACTCCGCTCTTAGAACCGATTTTGAAGGTCACTTACGGCTGCATCGTGTATCAAGAGCAGGTGATTGAGATCTTCCGCTCCCTGGGCGGCTATACCATGGGACAGGCTGACAATATCCGTCGCGCCATTTCCAAAAAGAAAATGAAGGTCATCGACGCCGAGCGCAATGTCTTTGTCTACGGTGACAAGGATCAGGGGATTCCCGGCGCCATCGCCAATGGGGTTTCTGAGCAGGCGGCACAGTCTATTTATGATGAGATCGTTGACTTTGCCAACTATGCCTTCAATAAGGCTCATGCGGTTTGTTATGCGGTGGTATCCTACCAAACTGCCTATCTGAAATGTCATTATCCCCGGCAGTATATGGCGGCGCTGATGACCTCTGTGCTGGACTCTGCTGTGAAGATCTCCGGATACATTGCAGAGTGCAAGAATCTGGGAATCCCGGTGCTGCCGCCGGATGTAAACCACAGTGAGGATAGCTTTGCTGTGGAAGGGGAGTGTATCCGCTTCGGTCTGGGTGCAGTAAAAAATGTTGGTCGCGGACTGATCCGTACCATGGTTGCCAAACGCAATGAGGGTGGCCCGTTCAAATCTCTGGAAGACTTCATCCAACGGATGGGTGAGGGAGAATTGAATAAGCGTGCCGTGGAGAACTTCATCAAATGCGGCGCGATGGATTGCTTTGGCTACCACCGCAGTGAGCTTCTGGCGGTGTACGAGAGCATGATGGATGTCATTGCCTCCTCCCGGAAAAAGAACCTGGAGGGACAGATGGGTCTGTTCTCCATGTTGCAGGAGGAAGACCAGGCTGCTGCGATCCCCATCCCCAAGTTGGCGGAGATGAAGAAGGCAGAGCTGATGCTGATGGAAAAGGAAACCACTGGTATCTACCTGTCCGGTCACCCCATGGATGACTACCGGCATCTGCTGAAGGGGTCTCATGTGGTGCCTATTGGCAGCTTGATGGACGAGGAAAATCCCTATCAAGACGACCAGATCATCAGCATAGCAGGTGTGGTGCAGACCATCAAAATGAAGACCACCCGCAATAACTCCATGATGGCCTATGTGACACTGGAGGACGATACTGCGTCTGTGGAGATGCTTGCTTTTTCTAATGTGCTGAGCCAATATGGCGGCTATCTGAGGGAAAATCAGCCTGTTTTGATCGTGGGAAGACTCTCCCTGCGGGATGATAAAGAGCCGCAGATTGTGATCAACCGCGCCCGGCCAATGTCTGATTTTACAGACCGTGTAGTCCCGGAGCCTGTGGCGGTAGAAAAGCGAACCGGTACTTTGTACCTGCGCCTTCCCAGCGAAACGGATCCTGCTTTCCGGAAAGTAAAGGCAATCATTAACATGTTCCCCGGTGACAGTAAGGCAGTTGTCTACTTTGCCGATACGAAGCTACGCAGAGGTGCCCTCTGCGATTTGGACAACCGGATGCTTAAGGAACTGGAAAATTTGCTGGGCGATGGGAATGTTATTGTAAAATAGCTTCCTTTTTTCAAAAATTTGTGCTATAATATCGGTTGATATTTTAATACTTAACAGTAAGAACGATAG
>JAZOBL010000010.1:0-6087 GCA_045595945.1 Faecousia sp. | reverse complement strand
TCAAACACGGGGGTAAAGCCGTTGTTATCGGTAAGCTTTTTTACTTCAGGCAACAGTAAAATCATAGTTGCACGCCTCCTCTTTGCTTTTTTCTCACATGCGGTTCTGTGATTGCAGAACCCTTTGTTGTAATTTTATTGTATCTATTTCCACAGGTCCTGTCAACCGCAAAAAGCCGGGTGCATTCGCACCCGGCTTTGCGATCGGATCTTAGTCCTTTGCCTTGATCTTATTGAGCTTTGCGTTCAGATCCAGCAGCTCTTCCTTAGTGAAGTTGACATTCATCATACCCACCATACCGGTTAGTCGCAGCAGAGTGAAGCCACCCATCATCTGCATCATGCCGTCGGTCATTTCAAAACCGGATGCCTTCTTGGCGCCATCACCCTTCAGCGCGCTCTGCAGCTTCATAAACAGGCCCGCCAGCACCAGCTTACCCCGAACAGTGGACATAATGTCACTCATCTTGGAGTTCAGAGACAGGTAGCCCTCCGGCTCGGTGATGTCGAACCAGTTGAGGACTGCACCCTTTTCCTTCAGGCGGTAGGCCTCGTTGGGAGTCTCCACCTTCACAATGACGCTCTCGTCCTTCAGCTCGCCGGCAACTGCTACCAGATGGGTAGTGCCTGCATTGGGAACATCGAAGTAGAAGAAGGGCAAGCCATTGTTCTTCTGCACACCCAGAGAAGTGCCGTTAGCAAACAGCTCTACGCTTTCGCAGTTGGAGTAAACGGTGACCTTGGTCACATCCTCCACCCGGTCCACATACCGCTTGCCGCACAGGTGTACCATGGGCACGGGATTCAGCCATGCCTTGTAGGCGTAGAAAGAATCCTTCTTGTAGCTGCGGTCGAAGGTCATCAGACCCTTGTGGTTCTGACCGTTCTCGCCGCCCTCAGCTCTTGCATCTGCGCCGAAATCGTACATATTCCACACATGGGTGGCCCACAAGTAGGGACGCTCATGGATAGCCTTGATCAGCTCCTCGTGGTAGTAAGCCTGATATTCCTCGGTGTAGTCACCCTGCACAGGCTTGGAGGTGTGCCAATTCAGCGCCTCACAGCCGTACTCAGAGATACCGATGGGCAGGTTGGGGTGCAGCTTGTGGAACTTATCGAACCAGGGGCCATTCATGGAGGTGTCGCCGCCGTACCAACCGAAATAGTGGTTGTAGGACACGGTGTCGGGGATCTCCAGATACTCCGCATCCATGGGGCACATAGACACAACTGCCATGGTGGTGAGTCTGGTCTTGTCCATCTCGTGGCACAGATCGTTGAGGATTCTGTGGTTCTCCAGCAGGTCGGGGTCCTTCTCGCCCTTCATGGTGATCTCGTTGCTAAGACCCCAGACAACGATACAGGGGTGATTGTAGTTCTGGATGATCAGTTCCTTCATCTGGGAAATGGTGTTCTCCCGGCCGGTGGCCATGTGCTGAGAGATGTAGGGGATCTCTGCCCAGATCACAAGACCCGCTTCGTCGCACAGGTCATAGAAGTACTGATCGTGCTGATAGTGGGCCAGACGGATGGTGGTAGCACCCATCTCGCAGATGTATGCAATATCCTCCTCATGATCCGCATGGCTCAGGGCGTTGCCCTTGCCCCAGCGGTCCTGATGACGGGACACGCCCCGCAGAGGATATTCCTGACCATTGAGGATGAAGCCCCGGTTGGGGTCGATGGCAAAGCTGCGGCAGCCGAATCGTGCGGAGACGGTATCCAGCAAGGTCTCCCCTTCCAGCAGCTCTGCCTTGGCAGTGTACAGGTAGGGATCCTTGCGACCATGCCACTTGTGGGCATTTTCGATCACAAAGCTTGCCTTGGTGTCGGCAGTGGTGGTCTCGGCAACCACATTGCCTTCTTTGTCAGTGAGGGTGTAGCGAACGGTCTGGCCCAGCTTGGAGTCGGTGACGAATACCTCCACCTCCACATTGGCGCTGTCGCCATCCATTACAGGGGTGACCTTGATGCCGGGGCCGCCGAAGCATTCCAGATCAAAGTGGGATGCAGGTACGGCGATCAGATTCACATCCCGGTACAGACCGCCGTAGAAGGTGAAGTCTGCCATCTGGGGATAGACCCGGTCGTTGGGCGCATTGTCCACAGCCACGGTCAGCAGGCTGTTTGTCTGTAGGTAGTCGGTCACATCCACTCTCCAGGTGGAGTAGCCGCCATCGTGGTGAGCCAGGTGCTTGCCGTCCACATACACGTCCGCGGAGGAGTTTGCACCCTGCAGCTCCAGGAAATACTTGTCCGCCACAGGCAGCTCGGTCTTGTCGATCATTTTGGCATAGTAAGCAGTGCCGCGGAAATAGTCGTTGCCGCCGTCCTGGCCGTCAATGGCGTTCCAGGAATGGGGCAGATTTACAAAATCCCACTTGTTGTCGATTTCGGTGGGAACAGCCGTAGCGGCCTTAGAGAAGGACCACTTATAATTCAGGTTGATGATTTGTCTCAATGTAGAATACCTCCCGGTAAGAATTGGTTTCATTATAGCAGACCGTTCCCTCATTTTGTGGAACAATCTGTAAATTCTCGGAGAAACTGCCGCATCCGCTTATGCAGATGCGGCAGAAATCGGATTATTCAGCGGAATGACGAGCTGCCAATTCCTCATTCATCTTGGCAAGGGTCTTCTTGTCAATATTGTAGATGAGCGCAATGCCCACGAACTGAACCACAGCGCTGAACAGATACAGGCCAGCTACCAGCCAGCACATATTGTGAGAGGTCTGCAGGCTCTGACCGATGGTACCCAGTTTGGAATCGTAACCCAAAACACCCATCAGCACCAGAACGATAGAGGGTCCGATGCCCTGCGCCAGTTTCCGGAAGAAGGAATGCAGAGAGTACACCGTGCCCTCTTCCCGGGTGCCGAACTTCCACTCGTTGTAGTCGATGGCATCACCCATCATCGCCCAGGAGACGCAGGTGTAAACGCCCATACCCACGCCAAAGAAGACCAGGCCGACCAGATAAACCAGCAGCGCCACATCATGATTGGCAATCATGGGGAAGATGATCATAACCACACCGCCTACCATGGAGACGGCTGTTCCGATCACAGAAGCTTCCTTCTTGCCCTTTTTCTTGACGATTTTAGTGATAAAGGGCATAAACAGGAACATAGGCAGGAAACCAATGAGCATAACAACGCCGGACAGAGACGCCTTATTGAAATAGGTCGCAAACATGATGGTATTTGCGGTAGTAGCGGACTGCATACCCAGGAACATGCCCATAGCTGCAACAGTGGCGCCAACGGCAGGACGATTCTTCACAAAGTTCCGGAAGGACTTAATTACATTGAACTTCTCGGTGGCTTCATTTGTCTTGACCAGATTCTCGTCCACACGGATGGTAATGTTCTTAATCATAAACAGGAATGCAACAAAGCCCAGAACGCCCATAATCAGAGCAGCCCAGAATACCCGCTCACCCAGCAGGATTTCTACCTGATTACCGGTTTCGGGGCTTAAGATCTTGTCGCCAATCTGATAAGCCTCACCGGTAAGAGGGTTGGTTAGAAACTGAGACTTGTCAAAACCTTCGGGAATGAAGATTTTATCCAGAAAATCGGTTGTTCCATCGTAGGTCACCTTCTGCCAAATCAGCATGGGCAGAATGATCATAGGTACCATGTTGCCCACCATAGAGCCAACAGAACGCCAAGTGGACAACTGCGCCCGCTCACCTGCGTCCTCGCTGACCAGAGACAGCATAGATCCATAAGGCACATTGGCAACTGTATAGAACGCATCCCAAATAATATAACCAAAAATAAACAAAATTGCCTTCAATACCACAGATGCGTTGGGGAACGGCAAGAAAACCGCTGCGCCACCGACCAGCAGGCCGCAAGCGCCCACAAGAATGTACTGCTTAAACTTGCCACGCTTATAGTTTCTCTTGTCGTTGTCGATCATCGAGCCAATCAGGGGATCGTTGACTGCGTCCCAGATCTGCACCACCAGCAGCAGTGCCGACAGCAGGCCGGTTTCCATGGCCATATACACCAACCAGAAGGTCTGCACCGTGCCCTTCAGGGCAAAACTCATATTGCAGCCAAAATCGCCGGCAGCATAAGCAATCTTGTCCCGCATACCAAAACGGCGCTTGCCGGTTGCGGGATCGATTTTTGCATTCGTTTTCACTGGAATGCCTCCTTATTGTACCAAATTTTTCCGAAGAACCTTTCGGTTTCTTATGCTATTTTAACAAATAAACCCGCTTGCAAAAACAATAAATCTTTGATAAAATAACACTATTCTTATGTTTTCAAATATGAACGGGGGAAATATATGGAGCAAGTGGTTTTTATTGGAGAAATGACAAAAAATCTCGCCGGAATCGACTTTTCCTGCATCCCAAATACCAAAGAAGCCATCTTTGATTATTTACAGCAAACATCCCAGGATATGCTCAAGCTGGCCTTCTCCCCCCAGTACTCTCCTACAAACTGGAGCGCACTGGAACAGGATTGCATCTACGAATACTCCGTGCTGAAGCTCATACGGTATCTGGTTTGCCCGGACGTCCTGCAGAACCGCCTGATGATCCTGGGACCCGTTCTTACCGAACCCTTCTCCGAGGACGACATCTGGCAGCAATTCTCCCAGCACAAGATCTCCGGTCAGATATTAAAATATATGGTGGCCTTCTGCCGGGAGCTTCCGGTGGTTCATCCCCACACCCTATACAAGCTGGCGGATCTGATCTTCCGGCAGGTAACCTGCCGGGAGCAGAGCTTTCGTTTGGTGCACAGCCAGCTGGAGGCACAGCTGCCCTTAGATCTGACCATCGCCCTGTCGGATCATCACGAGGAGATCATGCGCATGCGACAGGTAGAGCACCGGTATGAGATGAGTGGTGTCCTTACAGAAGCCGTCAAGCAGGGAAATCTCTCCCTGGCCCTGTCCCTTTTACGCGGTTGGAATCCCCGCAAAGACCAGATCGCACGTAACGACAGCCCCCTGCGGAACAGTCAAAACTACTGCATTATTATGAACACCCAGCTACGGTTGGCTCTGGAAGGCAGCGGCATTCACCCCTACCGTTTGGATTATCTGTCCAATGAAATCGGTCTGAAAATCGAACGGGTTAAAAGCGAGCAGGCCTTGACCGTCTTGGCCAAGGATATCTTGACCCAGTACTGCCGTCTGGTTCTGGAACACACCTACCCGGAGCTGGGAGGGATCTCCCGGTTGGCTGTCACATATATCAAAGATCATCTGGCAGAGAATTTGACAGTAAAAGAGATTGCGGATGTGCTGTCAGTCAACGCAGACTATCTGTCTCACCGGTTCCGGCAAGAAATGGGGCTTACCTGTATCGCATTTTTGAATCGGGAACGCGTCCGGCAGGCAGCAGCCCTACTGCGAAATACCGAGCTGCAGATCCAGCAGATCGCCCTGCTGGTAGGCTACAACAACACCAGCTATTTTGCCCGGCAGTTTAAGCTTTATTACCGCACCACTCCCCTGGCCTACCGAAACAGCCCGGTACTATAAACTCCGGAGCAAAAAACCGCCCCACGGCTTACCGTGGGGGGGTTTTGCAATCTATCAGGTTTTTTGTGCGGTGACAGTCTTAGAACAGGCCGCTGACCTTGCCGGTCTCGGTGTCCACATCAACACGGCGGTAGGCGGGGTCAGCCGCAGTACCGGGCATCATGGAGATGGTACCGGCCATGGGGCACAGGAACTTGGCGCCGCCGTACTCCAGAATGTCCCGGATGGTCAGCTTCCAGCCGGTGGGTACGCCCTTCTTGGTGGGATCGTCACTGAGGGACAGGTGGGTCTTAACCATCATGGTGCAGTAGTCGGCGTACTTGGGATCGGACTCGAAGCGCTCAGCCTTCTCTACAGCCAGAGGCAGCCAGGTGACGCCGTCTGCGCCGTACACTTCCTTGGCGATCAGCTCAACCCGCTGACGCAGAGGCATATCCAGATCGTACAGGAACTTGACTTCGTTCTTGTCCTCGCAAGCCTCGACAACAACCTGTGCCAGCTCAGCAGCGCCTTCGCCGCCGTAACGCCAGTGGTTAGACTCAGCGCAACGAACGCCGCGCTCTGCACACATCTTC
>JAZOBL010000009.1:0-17794 GCA_045595945.1 Faecousia sp. | reverse complement strand
TACCGCAGCAATGCTTGTATTTCTTGCCCGAACCGCAGGGGCAGGGATCGTTGCGGCCCACTTTGTTCTTCTTCACCACAGTGCGCTGCTGGACGGTGCCGTCACCGGAAGTGCCGGTCTCCTTGGCAACCTTTTCCCGCTGGATGTTCACGCGGGCGATAAAGATCAGCCGTGCGGCATCGATCTTGATGTCGTCGATCATGCCCTCGAACATCTCGAAGCCCTGCTTCTTGTACTCCTTCAGGGGGTCGATCTGGGCATAGGCGTTCAGACCGATGCCGCGGCGCATCTCGTGCATGGCGTCGATGTGGTCCATCCACTTCTGATCGACCACGCGCAGCAGCACCACACGCTCCATTTCGCGCATGATCTCAGAGCCAACGGCCTCTTCCTTGGCATCGTAGACCTTTTTAGCACGGGTCTGCAGCCATTCGATGGCCTCATCCACCGTCTTGCCTTCCAGACGGACGGCAAGGGCCTGGGTCTCCTCGGGAGCGATGAAAATGCCGGTGTAATGCCGTGCCAGCTGCTGGCACATGAGCTTTTCCAGCTTGGGCTGACCGCCGGAGGTGGTGGTGACAGCGTGTTCGATCTCAAACTGCACCATGCCCCGCAGCTGATCCTGCACATCCATGCCCTCCAGCACCTGCATACGCTGCTGGTAGATGATCTCGCGCTGGTGGTTCATCACGTTATCGTACTCCAGAACCGACTTACGGGACTGGAAGTGGATGCCTTCCACGCGGGCCTGTGCGCTTTCGATAACATTGCTGAGCATCTTGGCGTTGATGGGCTGGTCCTCGGGGACCTTCAGGGTGGACATGATGGCCTGCACCCGGTCGCCGCCGAACTTGCGCATCAGATCATCCTCCAGCGACAGGTAGAAGGTGCTCTCGCCGGGGTCGCCCTGACGGCCGGCACGGCCGCGCAGCTGGTTGTCGATGCGTCGGCTCTCGTGACGCTCGGTGCCGATGATGCACAGACCGCCTGCCTGCCGCACCAGTTCGGCGGCGGGCTTGATGGCCTCCTTGTACTGAGCCAGCTTTTCCCGGAACAGGACGCGGGCGTCCAGAATCTCCTGATTGTCGGTCTGGGCAAAGCCTGCGGCTTCGGCAATGGCCTCATCGGAGTAACCGGCCTTTGCCAGATCCTCTTTTGCCATATATTCGGCGTTACCGCCCAGCATGATGTCGGTACCACGGCCTGCCATGTTGGTGGCGATGGTGATGGCGCCGGGACGGCCGGCCTGTGCAACGATATGGGCTTCCTTTTCGTGGTGCTTGGCGTTCAGCACCTGATGCTTGATGCCCTCCCGCTTGAGCAGGGCAGACAGCAGTTCGCTCTTTTCAATGGAGATGGTGCCCACCAGCACGGGCTGCTGCTTCTGATAGCACTCCTTGATTTTCTGGATAATGGCAAGGTACTTGCCCCGCTCGCTGCGGAACACCAGATCGTCCTGATCCTGACGAATCATGGGACGGTTGGTGGGGATCTCGATAACGTCCAGGCTGTAGGTACCGCGGAACTCGTCCTCTTCGGTAAGGGCGGTACCGGTCATACCCGACAGCTTGGGGTACATACGGAAATAGTTCTGGAAGGTGATGGTGGCCAGGGTGCGGCTCTCGCGGTTGACGGTGACGCCTTCCTTGGCCTCGATGGCCTGATGCAGACCCTCGGAATACCGGCGGCCGAACATCAGACGGCCGGTGAACTCGTCAACGATGACGATCTCGCCGTCCTTCACCACATAGTCCACGTCCAGCTTCATGCAGCCGTGGGCCTTGATGGCCTGGTTGATGTGGTGCTGGAGGGTGGCATTCTCCGGGTCGTGCAGGTTGCCGCAGCCGAAGTATTTTTCCGCCTTGGTGACGCCACGGGGGGTGATGGTGGCGGTGTTGCCCTTTTCATCCACCAGATAGTCGGCCTCGATATCGTCCTGACTCTCCTTGGCATCCACCTCCACCATCTTCAGAGGGGTGAGGGTGCGGGCAAAGCGGTCGGCCTGACGGTACAGGTCGGTGGACTTGTCGCCCTGACCGGAAATGATCAGAGGGGTACGGGCCTCGTCGATGAGGATGGAGTCCACCTCGTCCACGATGGCAAACACGTGTCCGCGCTGGGTGATGGCCTTCTTGTAAGTCGGAAGGCCAAGCGGGCTTAGGAAGACAAGCAAGTTGTTCACCCCCTTGCCCCACAGAACGACATGGCTACGATCCGACTTTACAAGTCTGAGCTTGTCCAGCGGGGACATGCCTTTGCCATCGTGGACGAGGTGGACTCCATCCTCATCGACGAGGCCAGAACCCCCTTGATCATCTCCGGTAAGGGCGAGGATTCCTCCAAGCTCTATGAGATGGCGGATCAGCTGGTAGCCTCCATGCGCCGGCAGGTCTTTGCCAAGACCGACGATAAGGAAGCCATCGACGATTACGACTGCGACTATGTGGTGGATGAGAAGTCCCGGTCTGTGTCCCTGACCGCTTCCGGCATCGAAAAGGCGGAGCGGTTCTTTGGCCTTGAGAATCTGGGCGATCCGGAAAATGCCACCATTTCCCACCATATCAACCAGGCTATGAAGGCCCGGGGCATTATGAAGCGGGATATCGACTATGTGATCAAGGACGGCCAGATCATCATTGTGGACGAGTTTACCGGACGACTCATGTACGGCCGTCGGTACAACGAGGGTCTGCATCAGGCCATTGAGGCCAAGGAGAAGGTCAAGGTGGCCGGAGAGAGCAAGACCCTTGCCACCATCACCTTCCAGAATTTCTTCCGCCTGTACGATAAGCTCTCCGGCATGACCGGTACGGCGCTGACCGAGGAAGAGGAATTTGCCGCCATTTACCGGCTGGATGTGGTGGAGATCCCCACCAACCGGCCTGTGGCAAGAATCGATATGCCGGATACAGTGTACAAGACCGAGGCTGGCAAGTTCCGGGCAATTATCCGGCAGGTAATGGAATGCCACGAAAAAGGACAGCCGGTGCTGGTAGGCACGGTATCCATTGAGAAAAGTGAGATCTTAAGCAAGCTGCTCAAGCGCACCGGCATCCCCCATAATGTGCTGAATGCCAAATTCCACGAGCAAGAGGCCCAGATCGTGGCTCAGGCCGGCCATTTCGGAGCGGTGACCATCGCCACCAATATGGCAGGCCGTGGTACGGATATTATGCTGGGCGGTAATCCGGAGCATATGGCTATGAGCCAGCTACGGAAGGAAGAGGAAGACGAAGAGCTGCTCCAGCAGGCCAACGCCTATTCTGAGACCGACGATCCTGCGGTGCTTGCCATCCGCAGTCGGTATAAGGAATTACTCTCTGGGTTCAAGGCGCAGATGGCGGAGGAGGCCCGGAAGGTACGGGAGGCCGGCGGCCTGTTCATCATCGGTACCGAGCGCCACGAGTCCCGCCGGATCGACAACCAGCTCCGTGGCCGTTCCGGCCGCCAGGGAGATCCCGGCCAGAGCCGGTTCTACCTGAGCCTGGAGGATGACCTGATGCGGCTGTTCTCCTCCGACCGGATCATGGGTATGATGGATACCCTGGGTCTGGACGAGGACACTCCCATTGATGCCAGGATCTTGTCCAACGCGGTGGAAAACGCCCAGAGAAGCGTGGAAAGCCGGAACTTCCGCTCCAGAAAGAACGTGCTGGAGTACGATAATGTGATGAACACCCAGCGGGAGGTCATTTACGCCCAGCGGCAGAAGGTGCTGGATGGAGAGGACTTGCGGGAGAATATTCTGTCTATGCTCCGGTCTGTGGTGGACTCTGCGGTGGCCGAAGGTCTCAGCGAGAACGGCGGCATTGTGGATGCAGCCGGTGCGGGCAATGTACTCAGCCGCTTCGCGGGCATTTACTTCCCTGCCAGTGCCTACCGGATGCCGGAAGGCCAAGTGAGCGCGGAGGATTTTGCCGATTCCATTTATAACACCTGTGTAAAATTCTACGACCTGAAGGAGCAGCACTACTCCTCCCCCACCATGCGGGAGTTGGAGCGGGTAGTGATGCTGCGGGTGGTGGACGAATACTGGATGGATAACATCGATGCCATGGACGACCTAAAGCAGGGTATCGGTCTGCGGGCCTACGGTCAGCATGATCCGGTGGTGGCCTTCAAGGAAGAGGGCTACCAGATGTTCCAGGCCATGGTCACCGCCATCCGAGAGGAGACCGTCCGCCGGATGTTCCTGGTGCAGCTGCGTCCCACCCAGGAGGTCAAGCGGGAGCGGGTAGCCAAGGAGACCGGCGCAGCCGGCGCTACGGATACAGTGATGAAGAAAGTTCCCATCCGGGCAGAGAAAAAGGCCGGTCCTAACGATCCTTGCCCCTGCGGCAGCGGCAAAAAGTATAAAAAGTGCTGTATGCAGAAGGATAAGGCAGAGAATATGTGATGCTTTCGCAGTGCGCTCTGCACAAAATGAGTTTCTATGATTGAATTAAAGAAAATAAACGGTCTGGAACTGCTCACAGACCCCCAAATTCCAGTACCACACGGCTTCACCACGCGGTTAGGCGGGATCAGCACAGGCATTTTCAGCAGTTTGAATTTGGGTATGCACCGAGGGGATGATTCCTCCAATGTGGCGAAAAACTACCGCATTTTGGAAAATGCCCTTGGTTTTTCCAAGGAAGACCTGATACTGACCTGGCAGATCCATTCCGATCTTGTGCGGGTGGTCAGCCGGGCGGATGCGGGACGGGGCTATGACCACCGGGCGTATCCCCAGTGCGATGCCCTGGTAACCAACACCCCCGGAGTGGCGCTGATGGTATTTACCGCCGACTGTACCCCCATTCTTCTGTACGACCGGGGCACCGGGGCGGTGGGGGCTGCCCATGCAGGCTGGCGGGGTACGGCGCTGGGCATTGCCCAAAAGACCGTGCAGACCATGGTATCCAGCTTCGGCACCCGGCCGGAGGATGTGGTGGCCGCCATCGGTCCCAACATCGGTCCTTGCTGCTTTGAAACGGACGCGGATGTGCCTGAGGCCATGCTGACGGCGTTGGGTCGGGAGGCAGAGCCGTATATCACCCAAAAGGGCGAAAAATTCCATGTGGACTTAAAAGCAATGAACCGGTTGTGGCTGCGCCGGGCAGGTGTGAAGGAGATCACACTGTCGGACTGTTGTACCGCCTGCCAGCCGGATCGGTTTTGGTCTCACCGGGTCACCAACGGCCAGCGAGGTTCTCAGGGTGCGGTGATCCTGTGCAAGGAGAGAAAAATATGAAACGAATACTAGCTTTGCTGCTGATCTTCTGCCTGCTGCTGGCAGGCTGCGGCGGCAATTCTGAAAAACCCTATACCCCCACCGGCGACGGCCTGAGCTGGGACGACGACTATACCGGTCCGGTGGAGACCAGACCCCAGGTGAATGAACCCCAACAGCTGCGACTGGCCTATTATAAGGATCGGACTATGAATCCCTACCTGTGCGCGGACTTTACCAACCGGGCGTTGTTTTCCTTGCTGTATCAAAGCCTGTTTACCGTAGACCGGGACTATGTCATCGAACCTCAGTTATGCAAATCCTACACGGTTTCCGAGGATGCCAAAAGCTACACCTTCTATTTGGAGCAGGCCACCTTCTCCGACGGCCACCTGCTCACCGCCGACGATGTGGTGGCAAGCCTTACCGCTGCCAGGGAAAGCGATTACTACGGCGGCCGCTTCCAGCACATTACGGAAATTGTGAAGACAGAGGACGGGGGCGTCACCCTCAATCTGGATACCCCCTACGAAAATCTGTTTGTGCTGCTGGATATCCCCATTGTGAAAGCCGGTGAGGTGGCCGAGGACAGGCCTTTGGGAACCGGCCCCTATACCCTCTACTGGACCGCCGGCGGCGAGAGCCTGCAAAAGCGGGACGACTGGTGGTGTAAGGGCAAGGCGGTCATCACGGCCGACACCATCACCTTGCTGGAGGCAACCTCCGAGACCCAGATTCGGGATCAGTTTGAGTTTAACGGTCTGAGCCTGGTGTGCGCCGACCCGGGATCTGACAAATATGCCGATTATCGCTGCGATTATGAACTGTGGGATTGCGAAAACGGCATTTTTCTGTACCTTGCCACCTGCGCTGACAGCCAGGTGTTTTCCAACGATACGGTGCGGCAGGCGCTGACCTATGCGATTAACCGGGATATGCTGGTGAAGGACTACTACCGGGGGTTTGCCCGGAGCGCCACCCTGCCCGCATCCCCTCTGTCACCCTATTACCAGCCCACCTTGGCAGACAAATATGCCTATGCGCCGCTGAAGTTTGCCAAAGCGGTGAAGGATGCGGGCATAGAGGGCAGCGAGATCGTTTTTCTGGTCAATGCCGACGATACCCTCCGGGTGCGGGTCGCCCGGGAGATCGGCCGGATGCTCTCTGACTGTGGGCTCAAGGTCACCATGCAGGAGCTCCACGGCAGTGCCTATGAGGAGGCGCTGAAAAACCGGTATTTTGACATTTATCTGGGACAGACCAAGCTGTCTGCCAATATGGATCTGTCTGCCTTCTTCGCTACCTATGGCGAGCTCAGCTGGGGCGGCGTGAATGATGTGGGCGCTTACGCCCTGTGTATGCAGGCACTGGAAAACCACGGCAACTACTATACCCTCCACAAGACGGTGATGGACAACGGCCTGCTATGCCCGGTGCTGTTCCGCAGCTATGCGGTGTATGCCATCCGTGGTCTGCTCACGGAGCTGACCCCCGCCCGGGACAATGTTTTCTACTACTCTCTGGGCAAACCTCTAACCGGCCCCGGGACGCAGGAATACAGGTAAAAACAGGCAGCCCGGAAAGGTTGCTTTTGCCGGATATTTCTGTTACAATAGAAATTATTAGAGAGAAAGGGTGAATACTATGAAACGAATCGTATGGTTGGTATTGATCTGCTGCACGCTGCTGTGTGCCTGCCGCAAGAAACCCGTGGAGACCGAACCTACCACCGATCCCACCACGGACGTCACCACAGAGGCCACCGAGCCCACCCAGGAGGCCACCCGGGACACAGAGCCTGCCGCTCAGTATGCCCATCCGCTTACCGGGCAGTTGCTGGAAGAGCCTTGGCAGGGTCAGGTAGCCACCATTGTCATCAACAACATTCAGGATGCGCTGCCCCAGCACGGCGTCAGCCAGGCGGATATGATCTATGAGATCGAGACCGAGGGCGGCATCACCCGGATGCTGGCGCTGTTCTCTCATTTTGCGGATGTGGGTGCTATCGGCCCGGTGCGTAGTGACAGAAGCTTTTTCAACAACGTGTCCGTATCCTTTGGTGCGCCGATCCTGCACTGTGGCGGCAGCCAGTACGGCTTGAATGGCCAGTATGATGACACCGGCACGAAGATCCCCAACTGGAAGCACATCGACGCGGCCTATTACGAAGGCACCTACTTCTACCGGGATAAGGACCGCTACAATAACCAGGGCTATTTGTGGGAACACACCCTGTTCACCAACGGTCAGCTGGTTCAGGCTGCGCTGGAAAAGAAGAATATGTATAACCCCACCAGCCGGGAGTTTGGTTTGAGCTTTGCGGAAGCGCCCAAGCTGAAGGGCGACACCGCCAAGCAGATCAAGGTCACCTTCCGGGGGGGCAAGACCTCCAGCTTTGCCTACAATGAGGAAACCGGCCTGTATGAGATGAGTCAGTACGGCAAGGAGCATATCGATGCCAACACCGGAGACCAGATGAGCTTCCGGAATGTGCTGGTGGTGTATGCGGACCAGTGGTTTGTCTACGACGGTTGGTACAACCGCTCCTTCTACGATCTGTTAGGAGAAGGAGAGGGTCTGGCGGCCATCGACGGCAAGATCGTGTCCATCACCTGGCATCGGGAGAAGCTGGAAGACCCCTTCACCTACACCTTGGAAGACGGCACGCCTCTGACCCTGGGCGTGGGCAAGACCTATGTGGCGGTAGCCTCCCCCAAGAAACCCACTACCTTTGAATAAGACGGATACCCCCGGCTACGCCGGGGGGATTTTTTAAGGATTTTACAGATTGGGACTTTTTTCCGGGGACGAAATGATGTAAAATAAAAACAGATGAAAGGAAAGGAGGGCTTTTTATGCCATCCAATTATGCCCACTACCGGTTTGGTGCGGCGGTATTGAACAAAATGCCAGCAGATTTGCAGCGGACGGTCAAGCGGTTCCGCAGGCTGTATGATGTAGGACTCCACGGACCGGATCTGTTTTTCTACTATAACCCTTTGCAAAAGAATCGGTTCGGGGATCTGGGAAGCCGGCTCCACCACCAGACCGGCCAGCAATTTTTCAGCCGGGTCTGCCGGGGACTGCGGCTGGATCCTACAGAGGAGGCTCAGGCGTACCTGTACGGGGTGCTGAGCCACTACAGCCTGGATGCTCGCTGCCACCCCTTTGTGAATCGGCAGGTGGAGCAGGGAATCGCCGGCCATATTGAGCTGGAGACGGAGTTTGACCGGTTTCTGCTGGAGCGGGACGGAAAGCTCCCGCCCCATACCCAGGATATCAGCGGCCATATGCAGCTAACTCCCCGGGAGCGGCAGATGGTGGCCCGCTTTTATCCCGGCACCACGGAGCGGGCGGTGAGCATTGGTCTTAAGAACATGGCATTGGCAACGCGGGCCTTTGCCACCAAGTCCTCTGTGGCACGGAAGACCCTACTGGCAGGTCTGGGTCTGGCGGGAAAGCCTTATCAGGCCTTTATCATGACCCGGGAGCCGAATCCTGCCTGCTGCCACCTGAACGAACCCCTGCTGGCCTGTTACCGGCAGGCGGAGACGGACTTCAGCGATCAGCTGCTGCAGCTGTCTGCTCACCTGACCTACAATGCCCCCCTGGGGGAGCTGTTCGCTCCCATATTCGGATAAAGAGAAAGAGAGGCTACCCTATGAAATTGAAGCTGACCAAGCTGGAGAAAAGCTGGATCCTTTACGACATTGCAAACTCCGCATTCATTTTGCTGGTATCCACGCTGCTTCCCATTTACTTTGAGTATCTGGCAAGCTCTGCGGGCATCAGCCAGTCCGACTATCTGGCCTACTGGGGCTATGCCGGCTCGGTGGCCACAATTCTGGTGGCCTTCCTGGGCCCGGTCTGCGGCACACTGGCAGACCGGAAGGGCTTCAAAAAGCCTTTGTTTTTGCTGTGCCTTGCCTTGGGCGTGGCAGGCTGCGCCGCCCTGGGTGTGGCTTGGAGCTGGTTGGCGTTTTTGGTGATCTTCGTGATCGCCCGGGTGGGCTACAATACCTGCAATGTGTTCTACGATTCCATGCTGCCGGAGGTCACCTCCAACGAAAAAATGGATAAGGTCTCCACCTTGGGCTATGCCCTGGGCTACATTGGGTCAGTGATCCCATTCCTGCTGTGCCTGGCGGTGGTGCTGGGCCATGACCTGTTCGGTATTGACCAGATCACAGGTCTCATCATCTCCTTTTTGATCACTGCCCTGTGGTGGCTGGTGTGCAGTCTGCCTCTGGTGAAGGGATACCGGCAGACCGCTTTCCGGGAAAAAACAGGCCGGCCTGTGGCAGATACCTTCCGCCAGCTGGGCAAGTCCTTCCGGGAGGCCAGGCAGCACAAGCACATTTTTGTGTACCTGATCGCCTTCTTCTTCTTTATCGACGGCGTGTACACCATTATCGACATGGCCACCGCCTACGGCAAGAGCCTGGGACTGGACACCACCGGTCTGCTGCTGGCGCTGCTGGTGACCCAGATCGTGGCGTTTCCCTGCTCGATTATCTTCGGCCGGCTGTCGGCAAAGCATGACACAGGCCTGCTGATCAAGATCTGCATCCTGTGCTATACGGGCATTGCCCTGTTTGCGGTATTTTTGGCCAGCCAGTGGCAGTTCTGGCTTTTGGCGGTGCTGGTGGGTATGTTCCAGGGCGGCATCCAGGCGCTGAGCCGATCCTATCTTGGCAAGATCATCCCTCCGGAGCGCAGCGGTGAGTATTTCGGCATTATGGATATCTGCGGCAAGGGCGCTTCCTTTGTGGGAACGACCCTTGTGGCGGTGGTGAGCCAGGTTACTGAGGGCATGACCTTCTCCCTGTTCGGCCTGCCTATTGCCAACACCGGTTTGGCGGTAGGCTCCATCGCGGTGCTGTTTATTATCGGCTTCCTGCTGTTCTGCAAGGCGGATAAACTGAACAAGGCAAGACAATCCACATAAAAATCATCGCCCTCCCCACTGGGGAGGGCGATTTGTTGTAACAGTTAGCTTTTATACAGCAGCCGGATGGCGTTGAGCACGCACAGCATGGCAACACCGGAGTCGGCAAACACCGCCATCCACATGGAGGCAAAGCCCAGAAGACCCAGGATCATCACCAGTCCCTTCACCCCAAGGGCGAAGACCACATTCTGCCAGGCGATCCGCCGGGTCTGGGTGGCGATGGACAGGGCCATGGGAATAGCCTGCACCTGAGAGGTCAGGAAAACCACATCCGCCGCGGCAATGGCGGCATCCGCGCCGCTGCCCATGGCAGCGCCCACATCCGCGCCGGAGAGCACCGGGGCGTCGTTGATACCGTCGCCTACAAACATCACTGGGCCATGGGCAGCCCGCAGCTGGGTGAGGACCTGGAGCTTTTCCTGGGGAAGTAGCTTGGCAAAGACCTGCCCGATCCCCAATGCACCGGCAACTTTCTCCGCCCCCTCCCGGCTGTCGCCGGTGAGTATGGCGGTGGAGATGCCGGCTTTGCCCAGGGTGGAAACCGCTTGGGCAGCGTCGGCTTTCAGCCGGTCAGCTACCCGAATCGCCCCCAGATACACCCCGTCGGCAGCCACCCAAACCTGATAACCGGTGTCCTCCGGCAGCTGGCGGACGGCGAATTTCTCCATCAGCGCCCGGCTGCCGCAGAGGATATCTTTCCCCTCCAGCACCGCCCGGATGCCGTAGCCTGCCAGTTCTTCCAAACACTCCGGCTGGGGCAGGGGAAGACTCTGCTCCCGGGCGGCGGAGAGAATGCTTTTTGCGATGGGGTGGGTGGAATTTTGTTCACAGGCGGCGCACAGCGCCAGCACATCCCCCTGCACCTGCTCCACATGGAAGTGTCCGGTGGTCAGGGTGCCGGTCTTATCCATGGCCACCGTCCGGATGCCCGCCAGGGCCTCCATGGCCTGCCCGTCCTTAAACAGGATGCCCTGCCGGCTGCCTACGCCGATGCCGGAAAAGAACGCCAGCGGCACACTGAGAACCAGCGCGCAGGGGCAGCTCATCACAAGAAAGCTCAGCGCCGTGTACACCCAGTAGTCCCATCGACCGGTGAGCAGTGATGGGATCACCGCAGTGGCGGCGGCGATTGCCACCACCGCCGGGGTATATACGGCGGAGAATTTGGTAATGAACCGCTGGATCTGGGGCTTGCCTGCGGCAGCGGACTCCATAGCCTCCAGAATCCGGGTCACCATGGACTGGGACAGAGGATTGGACACCTCCACTGTCAGAAGTCCCTGCAGATTCACACAGCCGGAGAGCAATTGGTCGCCGGGCTTCACATCCACGGGCATGGGTTCTCCCGTGATGGGGGCGGTGTCCAAGCAGCTGAGGCCCTCGATCACCGTGCCGTCCAGGGGGATCCGGTCACCGGGTCGCACCAGGATCCGGTCGCCGGGGTTGGCAGCTTCCGCGGGGATTTGCTCGCCGCTGATCAAGGTAACGGTCTGGGGCAGCAGCTGGGCGGCTTGGGTGATCTGGCTGCGGCTTTTTGCCACTGCCCGCTCCTCAAAGTATTCGCCGATCCGGTAAAACAGCATCACCCCCACCGCCTCCGGGTATTCCCGGATCACGAATGCGCCGATAGTGGCGATGCTCATCAGAAAGTGCTCGTCAAACACATGACCGCGAAGCAGGTTCTTTCCCGCGGTGGTCAGCACCGGAAGACCCAGCGCCAGATACGCTGCCACATAGCAGCCGAGAGCTGCCCACCCGCTGATCCGGGCCAGCAGAAGACCTGCGGCAAACAGCGCAGCGCCTGCAACCAACGGCAGCAGAGGATGAAAGGTATGTTCGTGAGGAGTATCTTCGTGGACGGTATCCGGTTTGGTATCGGTGATTCGGCAGCCGGGTTCGATCCGGTCGGCAATTTGCTGCATGGCCGGCAGCAATCCGTCCCAATCCTCTGCGGTCACCGTAAGCCGCCGGGTGGCAAAGGTCAGCTCTGCCTGCCGCACTGTCGGCAGCTTGCCGATTGCGGCTTCTATTTTCGCTGCGCAGTTGGCGCAGTCGATGTTCTGTAAGGTAAAGATCCGTGTCTGCATACAACCTCCTATCACATATGAGCAAGTGTTCACGCGTTTATATCAGTATATACCCGGCTGACAGAGTTGTCAACCGGGTATTTACGATTCTTATGGCACATCCAACCGGGATACCACAGTGATTTGCTCCTGGGTGATGGGATGGGGGAAGGAAAGGGTTTTGGCGCACAGCAGCTGGGTTTCATAGCTCAATTCTGCCGACAGACGCCGGGAGGCGTCGCTTCCGTACTGGGGGTCTCCTAAAATGGGATAGCCCATATAGGCGCAGTGCACCCGCAGCTGGTGGGTTCTGCCGGTGATGGGTTGCAGCGCCAGTTTACAGATATCCCCTCTGCGCTCCAGAACGGCAAATTCCGTCCGGGAGGGTTTCCCTGCAGGGTCTACCTGCCGCAGCAGGCTGGGCAGGGGCAGCCGCCCAATGGGAGCATCGATGCTGCCGGAATCTGCCTCGGGGCCGCCAAACACCAGAGCGTGATAGGTTTTTTGGATTTTGCCCGCCCCATGAAGCTCATTTAGCAAAGCATGGATGTGGGCGTTTTTTGCCAGCAGCACCACTCCAAAGGTATCCCGGTCCAGCCGGGTCAAGGGGTGAAAGGCGCTGGACTGACCGGTTTTTTGATAGTAGCCTGCCACCCGGTTGGCAAGAGTACCGGTAAGTCGACTCCGGGAAGGATGGATCAGCATCCCTGCCGGCTTATCCACCGCCAGCAGGTGGTCATCTTCGTACAGAACCGTCAGTTCTCCGTCTTCTGCCGGGTAGGCAGGCTCCGGCTCATCCAATGGCACGGTGATCACATCCCCCGGCTGTACCGGGTAGTCGGTGTGCTGGGGAACACCGTTTACAAACAGCAGATTTTGCCACTTCAACCGGTTCATCAGGCCCGCGGACATCTGCAGCTCCTCTCGGAGGAAGGAGGACAGCCGTCCGGCCCGGGTGGCGATGTATTTAATTTCCATGGGCAAATCCTTGCTGCAGCAGCCGGAGGAGTTCTTCATTGGCGGCCACCAGTACGCCGTCGTCACCGAACCGATAAGGCAGGCCGTCCAGATTGGAGACGCAAGCTCCAGCCTCCTTGCAAAGCAATAGTCCCGGGGCGATGTCCCAGCGGTTTTTGGTGACCATTACCGTGCCGTGGGTCTTGCCCATGGCGGTGGCGGAGAAGTCTACGCAGGCAGCGCCGAACATCCGGATCTTGGACACCCGGGCGCGGGCATAGCCCTGGGCCTGCCACTGCCGGCGGGAAAGGAGCTCGCTTTTGTGAGTGAAGTCGCCGAAGGTGAGCAAAGCGTTATTTAAGGTGATGGCGCTGTCCACGGTCATTCTTTTTTCGTTACACCAGCAGCCCGCCCCGGAAATGGCCCACAGTGTGGCGTTCCAGAAAGGCAGGTAGATCACCGCCAGCACCGGCTCGCCCCCGTCAAACAGCGCCAGCTGCATGCCGTACTGAGGGATCTCCCGGGCCATATTCACTGTGCCGTCGATGGGGTCGATGACCCAGGTGCGCCCCACCACTGGGGCATCCGCCGCGAATTCCTCTGCGTGGATGTGGTCGCTGGGGAAACGGGTCAGGATGGCTTCGGTGAGAAACTTCTCCACCGAGGTGTCCACATTGGTCACCAGGTCAAATTCTGACTTCTGCTGCACCTGCTTGTGGGCATCCCGGGCAAACCGGTCAAAGGCTTCCTGCATCTTGCAGATGATAAAATCTCTTTCTTCTATGTAAGTCATGGAATTGCCTCCATTTGGTAATACCCATAGCATACTACAAAATCCTTCCAAAAGAAAGCACAAATTCCCTTGCAGGAGGGTCAGGGAGGAAAACAGAGGGCAGGATTTACAAAATTTTCATAGAAAATCCCCAAATTCCTCTTGCATTTTCTGCAACCTTCTGCTATTGTATAGCTGTTAGCACTCAAAACCAAAGAGTGCTAACGCAATACTGTACAGACCCGCGGCACTGCCGCAATCAAATACTGTTGTTTATGGAGGCAAGAACGATGAAACTCAAACCCATGGCAGATAACATTCTGCTGAAAGCCGCAGAAACCCAGGAGACCACCGCTTCCGGTATCATCCTGGCAACCACTACCAAGGAGAAGCCCGGCATTTACGAAGTGGTATCCGCAGGCCCCGGCACCAAGGATGTGACCGTTACCGTCAAGCCCGGCGATAAGGTTGTTGTGGGCAACTTTGTTGGCAACGACATCAAGCTGGACAATGTGGACTACAAGTTTGTCAAGCAGGATGAGATCCTGGCTGTTGTAACTGACTGATTTTAGGAGGCAATCGATCATGGCAAAGATGATTATTTACGGCGAGGAAGCTCGCAAGAAGCTGCAGGCCGGCATTGACCAGCTGGCGGACACCGTTAAGGTCACTCTGGGCCCCAAGGGCCGCAATGTGGTGCTGGGCAAGAAGTTTGGCGCGCCCCTGGTCACCAACGACGGCGTGACCATCGCCAAGGAAGTGGAGCTGGAGGATGCCTTTGAGAACATGGGTGCCCAGCTGATCCGTGAAGTGGCTACCAAGACCAACGATGTTGCCGGTGACGGCACCACCACTGCTACCGTGCTGGCCCAGGCTATCACCCGGGAAGGGCTGAAGAACCTGTCTGCCGGCGCTAACCCCATGGTCATGCGCAAGGGCATTGAAAAGGCTGTTGCTGCCGCTGTAGAGGCGATCAAGGAGCACTCTGTGCCGGTAAACGGCACCGCTGACATCGCAAGAGTCGGTACTGTTTCCTCCGGCGACGAGGCCATCGGCGCTCTGATCGCTGAGGCTATGGAGAAGGTGGGCACCGAGGGTGTCATCACCATCGAAGAGGGCAAGACCGCCGAGACCGGCCTGGATGTGGTGGAAGGCATGCAGTTTGACCGGGGCTATATCTCCCCCTATATGGTCACCGATACCGACAAGATGGAAGCCGTCCTGGACGACGCTTACCTGCTGATCACCGATAAGAAGATCTCCTCCATTCAGGAGATCCTGCCCATCCTGGAGCCGGTTGTCAAGGCCGGCAAGAAGATGATCATCATCGCCGAGGATGTGGAGGGCGACGCCCTGGCAACCCTGCTGGTGAACCGTCTGCGCGGTAACTTCAACGTGGTTTGCGTGAAGGCACCCGGCTTTGGCGACCGCCGCAAGGAGATGCTGCAGGATATCGCCATCCTCACCGGCGGCACTGTGATCTCCAGCCAGCTGAACATGGAGCTGACCGAGACCCAGCTGACCGATCTGGGCCACTGCCGCCAGATCGTGGTATCCAAGGATGCCACCACCATCGTGGACGGCGACGGCTCTACCGAGGCAATTCAGGCTCGCGCCCATGAGATCCGCTCCGCAATCGCCACCACTACCTCCGACTACGACCGGGAAAAGCTCCAGGAGCGTCTGGCAAAGCTCTCCGGCGGCGTTGCGGTCATCAAGGTTGGCGCTCAGACCGAGGTTGCCATGAAGGAGCAGAAGCTCCGGGTTGAGGATGCCCTGAACGCTACCCGGGCAGCTGTGGAAGAGGGCATCGTGGCTGGCGGCGGGACTGCTCAGGTCAACGCCATTGCCGCTGTGGAAAAGCTGATCACTAAGCTCACCGGTGACGAGAAGACCGGCGCTAAGATCATCGCCACCGCTCTGCAGGCACCCATCCGCCAGATCGCTGAGAACGCCGGCGTGGATGGCAGCGTGGTCTACGAAAAGATCAAGAACTCCAAGAAGATCGGCTACGGCTACAATGCCTACTCCGAGACCTATGTGGACATGATCGCCAACGGCATCGTAGATCCCACCAAGGTGACCCGCTCCTCTCTGGAGAATGCAGCCTCCATCGCAGCCTGCGTGCTGACAACCGAATCTCTGGTGGTGGATAAGCCCGACCCCGCCGCTGACGCTGCCATGAACGCAGCCGCAGCCCAGGGCGGTATGTACTAAGAAAAAAGCACCCCACACGGGGTGCTTTTTTAGTGCACAGGGAACAGATCTTCTTGTCTGCAAAAAAGTGCTTGACAAGGACAATCGGGTGTGATAAGATACACGGGTAATAAAGAAGGCTGTACATCCGCCTCACCGTAAGCATACTGCAAAACGGTTAATATTCCACCTCCCTGCGGGGAAACTGTGTGAATGTGCGGATGGATTGCCATCCGCTTTTATTTTTGGCAAAACGCCAAGGGTCTTAATCATTTGGAGGTGCTTACCATAGCCAAGTTAGATCATCAGCTCAATGAGGAGATCCGGGATGCGGAGCTCCGCGTCATCGGTGAAGACGGCGCCCAGCTGGGTATTATGTCCGCTGAGCAGGCCAATGCATTGGCCGAAGAACAGGGCCTGGATCTTGTGAAGATCTCTCCCAACGCCGTTCCCCCTGTCTGCAAAATCATGGATTACTCCAAGTTCTGCTTCGACCAGAAGAAGCGGGAGAAGGAAGCCAAGAAGAATCAGAAGGTTGTGGAGATCAAGGAGATCCGCATGAGCCCCAGCATCGATACCAACGACTTCAACACCAAGGTCAAGGCCGCACAGAAGTTCCTGGCCGTCGGCAACCGCGTAAAGGACAGGGTCCGCTTCCGCGGCCGTGAGATGGACCACACCAATCTGGGTGAGAAGTTGCTGATGAACTTTGCCGAGGCTTGCGTTGAGATCGCCTCTATGGAGAAGAACCCCAAGCTGGAAGGCCGGTTCATGGGAATGTTCCTGGCCCCCAAAAAACAGTAAGTAACAATTTTTTGTTCTATTACCAATGAAACGGAAGGAGAACCAATTATGCCCAAGCTGAAAACCCATAGCGGTGCAAAAAAGAGATTCAACCTGACCAAGACCGGTAAGGTTAAGAGAGCCCGCGCATACAAGAGCCATATCCTCACCAAGAAGGATACCAAGCGTACCCGTCGTCTTCGCACCACTGCCTACGCTGATGTTACCAACGTAGCCGCCGTCAAGAAGATGATTCCCTACAAATAAGCCAAGGAGGATATTGAGAAATGGCAAGAGTCAAAGGCGCAATGATGACGCGCAAGAGAAGAAATGCTACCCTGAAGCTGGCTAAAGGCTACTGGGGTTCTAAGTCCAGACACTTTAAGATGGCCAAGCAGGCCGTTATGAAGTCCGGCAACTATGCATACGTAGGCCGTAAGCTGAAGAAGCGTGACTACCGCAGACTGTGGATCACCCGTATCAGCGCCGCTGTAAAGCCCTTCGGTCTGAACTACTCCACTTTCATGAACGGTCTGAAGAAGGCTGGCATCGAGCTGAACCGCAAGAGCCTGTCCGAGATGGCTATTCAGGACACCGCTGCTTTCGCTGCTCTGGTTGAGCAGGCTAAGGCTGCCCTGAAGTAAGAAACAAATAAATGCCCTGCCAAATGGCAGGGCATTTTTTCTTAGGTTGTGGTATAACCGCAGCACTCCCGGTCGCAATCTTCCCCCCGGTCGCATCCGCTAGGTGCAAATGCCTGTGTGGGGAAAGGGATTTTGGAGAACAGTTCGCAGGGGTCTTCTGCGCAGCCGGGGCTGTCGCAGCACTCCTTCGTGGGGATGCTGTAGTCCAAAACC
>JAZOBL010000008.1:0-12587 GCA_045595945.1 Faecousia sp. | reverse complement strand
AGGCGCACACTTTGGCCATTCCTTATGCAGGACAAGGTGAGGGAAGCCGTGTCCAAAGCAATATCTCCAAAAGAAAGAACACCGTCGGTTGTGCCAAGGGTTCGCCTGCCCAATGCACGAAGCCGTGCCAGAAGCTCCTTGGTCATAAAGGGCTTGGTTAAGTAATCATCTGCGCCGCTGTCCAGGCCGGTTACCTTATCATCCAGCTCCGCTTTGGCGGTAAGCATTAAGATGGGTGTTACAATACCCTTGCTGCGGACCTGTTTGGCAATCTCATACCCATTCATACCCGGAAGCATCACATCCAAAATGACAATGTCATAAATATTGCTTTCGATGGCTGCTAAACCGTCAAGCCCATTTGCATAGTGATCCACTTCATATTTCTCAAGCCGCAGGATCTCACACAGCGCCTGCGCCATTCTTTTTTCATCTTCAACTAGCAATATCCGCACAAAAACACCTCCAATTACATCTATTATATCATAAAAGATTGAAAAAGTGTTGAAAAAACTAACAGCAATATCGTACAAGTAATGCCACGTGTTTCTGTGATGTTTAATGTAATATTGTACTTCGTTAGATTGAAACTCAAAAGAATGATGAATAAACACACGCACTCTCGTTTAAGAAAGTGCGTGCGTTCTTGTCTATATTCAGTTATTCGATGATCGCTTGGATCTGCGTGTTTACGATCTTGCTCAAAGCATCCAGACGTTCCTGTGGGGCTGTAATGCGGTCGTGCTGGACGAATTGGAAACCAAGCAAATTCTTCAGGTCGGATTTGATTTCCGGTGTCAAGAGGCCTCTGGCGGTTACAAGGAAGTCCTTGCCGATCATCGGTTTACACTTGTTCAAATACCAATCCGGTTGCTCCAGCTGTCCCTGGTCAAGGTCCGGGAATAGGCTGCGGTTATTATCGAATACCGGACACATAGAGATGGGTTCCATTGTCTCTGTATTGAACAGCACACCGAAGTTGCCGTAGTGGCGATCCGGGTTAAAAGTCAAAGTATCCAGAACGCACATCCGCCGGAAAGCATCGCTGCTGCCAAGCTCCTCGAAATAGCGGAGCATAACCGGAATCGTGCGATCCTCCGTAAATATGCCTGCCGCCTTGGCTAGGCCAAGGTTCTCTGTGGTAAACAGCTTACATTTGCTAATAAGCTTGTCCCGATAGAAATCCAGATCATAGTCCACATAGCTGGGACACAGGATTTTTGCAAGCTGGGATGCGAGGAACTCAGACAGTGGCTCGATCTCATAACGGCTGCTACCGGTCTTGTAAAGGTAGATACCATCATCTTCCCGGATCCAGCACTTGGCATAGTTGCCGTCTGTACCAAACTCAGGAGAAGTGGTAGACAGCTCACTGCTGCTGGCAGATCCATCGAAGGCCGCCTCACTGATCAGCTGATCAAATTCATTCCGGTATAGGGAGATCTGATCCCAGCAAATATCCCGATCCGTCCGTTTTACCCAGAAGGTGTCATTCAAGGAAACAGCATGGGTCACATTCAGGAAGCCTTCCAGATCATCGCAGCCGAAGCGCTCCAACAGGCGCTGGATATGCTCCCGATGCTTGGGGGCTTTCCGGCGTTCTAAAAATCCAGCCAGGGTTTTATAGCCAATCGGCCGATAATCCACATGCCATTGCAGCTCCTGAAAAGTCGGCTCATCATACTCATTTCTACAGCACAGGAAAGAAAGTACACGGCAGTCTTTATTCATCAAAATATATTCGGTTTTTTTCTGTAAAACTGACATTTGCCTTCCTCCTTTGCGTTCTTTGCTTATAGTATAGCAAAGTTCCGAAAGGATATCAAGTGTCCGGGAGCGATGATTTGCACCCATATCAAGCATCTTCCTCGGCTTGTATTCGCGCATTTTTCGCATCTGCGGGACATTCATATTTGCTCATTAGAAACCGACACAAAACCGACACGGGCCGTAAAAAACCGACACAAAACACCCACTGCAAGCTACAGCAAGCAGCGGTAGGCAAATCCGAAAAGTCCTTGATACACAAGGGTTTTATCCAACAATTTACGATAAGAGGCGCAAGGCAAAACGGCTTCCAAGATAGTTGGTAAGGATGAGGTCGCCAGCGAAAATTAAGGAAGCGAGGCAACCGCCGCCGGTGGCGGAGGCAAGGGAGCCGAGCGAGTGGCTGCGGTCGGTGTGCAACGCAGCCGCACTGCCGGCAAGGCGCACACCGGGTACCGCAACAGGTTAGCCGCTCCAAAAAATCAGTCGTTCCATTCGGAACGGCTGATTTTCATTGTATAAAAAGTCGTAGCCTGTCGGAATCCAGACAGGCTACGACTGCATAAGGCGTTAATAATCTTTAATCGTAAAAGCTGTTTTCGTAGGCAGTGTCATACATGGCAACAATATTTTCCGGTTTGATGTCTGCCATAATATTATGCACCTGATTGAACACATATCCGCCATTGGGTTTAAAAACAGAGATTTGCTCCTTGGTGTGGGCAGCAACCTCCTCAGCAGAAGCATTGTTCAGGACGGTCTGGGTATCGCAACCGCCGCCCCAGAAGCAGATCCGGTCACCGTATTCTGCCTTCAAAGTCTGGGCATCCATACCTCTGGCGGAGATCTGCACCGGGTTCAGAATGTCAATGCCCGCCTCGATAAATTGGGGGATCAATTGTGACACCGCGCCACAGGAGTGCAGGAACACATGGATGTCGCTGTTGTTATGCACATGCTCACAGAACTTCTTCAGATACGGCAGGCACACCTCCGCATAGCTATTGGGGGTACACATCAGCCCCTGCTGGGTGCCCAAGTCGGAGTTGATCTCGATGCAGTTGATGTACTTGCCCATTTTCTCATTGACACTGTCGAACATTTTGATCTGCTGCTCCAGCAGTTTCTCATTCTCCTCAATGCAGATTTCAGGATCGGTCAGCATATCGCAGGCAAAATCCAAACCTCCAAAGTATCCGCTGAAGCCCATGAACATGGTGTACTTGTCCGTTTCCATGTACAGCTTTTCCGCCCGCTTGGCAAACAAGGCGTGCTTATCCTCCATGCTCAGGTCGTAAAAGTCCGGCCAGCCGCCGTCAAAGAAATAGCCGTTGGAGGGCATGTACAACTGTTCCCCGGCAAATTCCAGCCGATAACCTCCATCGTCGGTAGCCACCGGGTTGAACACCTCCGGCACCCAGACGGTATGTCCGGGTTTGGGCGTCCACTGCTTACGGGCCTGATAGGGCGGATTCAGCAGGATCGTATCCACATGGAATCTGTCGATCACATCCTCTTCCACTCTGGCCAGACACTGCACACAGTCGATCAGCTCTGTGTTATCTGTGGGCAAGCCCAGATATCTGCGCAGATTCTGATAGGCAAATACTGAAATGCCGGTAGAAAAATGCATTCCCAAATCGATCGGCACTCTGTCCGGCTGCTGATGATTGACTGCAGCAACCACCCGCTGCCGAGCGGTCATATACTCTGTTTTTGCCATAAAACTCCAACCTTTCAAGGATATTCTTGCTTTTTTCTGTCTGTCATTATATAATAACCGTCAGATGGAGTAAATGGCGTATGCCGCATTCTTTTTGGCAAATCCTGCAAAAACGGAGGGGCGATCATGCTTTCGGATCTGTTATACTCGGAACAAATCTTTCAAAAGGCATTGGGTCGGTACACGATAACCTTTTGCGGTCTGAATCAGTGCGTATTCCATTCCGCCTTTTCTCGAAACGGTGTGCACTGTCACGACTGCTTTGAAATCTGTTTTGTTACGGAGGGAGCCGGCTATTTTCTGAAGGAAGGCTGCCGCATCCCCATTGAAAAAAACTGCATCTTCTTAGGTGTTCCCTTTGTGGATCATGAAATTCTATTGGAGGGCAGCACGCCCCTTCGCATTTCCTATTTTACCTTTCAGGTTTCCAAATCGCAAAACGGCAAACCGCTCACCCGGGAAGATGCCATTGTGGAATCTTTTCTGTCCACCCAAATGGATATATGCCGCAATCAAGCTCATATCGGAGCATATGTAGATATGCTGCAAGCCTACCACACCTGCGGCGGAAGCTACGCCGGGGAAACTCTGATGCTGACCATGCTGCTGGACATGCTGGGCAGCCTGTCCAGCCACAGCTCCTCCGACCCAGAGGATGTAAGGCTGATCCGGCAGGCCATCGACAGCTATATTTACACGCATCTGGATTGTCGCATCACCGTTGCAGATCTATCCAAAGCAGCAGATCTGTCCCAGCGGTCTTTGTTCTACTTTTTCAAGCGTCATTTTGATACCACACCCAACAACTATGTGCTGCAGGTCAAGCTCTCCAACTCTGTAGGTTTTCTAAAAATGGGCATCCCGGAGAAGGAAATCGCCCGGAGATTCGGTTTCTCCGATACCGCGGAGTTTTGCAGGTGCTTTAAGCGCCTTCGGGGTGTCGCACCACGGCAGGCTCTGTCTGCCTTGCAAATCCCAGCGCCGGAAAGCACGCCAAAGTAATTAGCCCGTTTGCTTCACAGCCGTGTCAATGCTGTCCCGGAACACAACATACCGTTGATATAAAAATTCCAGCACGAAATTGGAAACCATGGACACGGCCAGCACCAGATACTCATTCCAACCCAGCTCTGTGAGCACCTGGCCGCCCCATGTAGAAAGGGGAGTAAATACCAAATAAAACGATGCCACCTTCAGCATGGCGATGGGTACATTGTTGGCCGCATGGAAGGTAAACTTCCGGTTGAGTGTGAAGTTCCACACCACCGACAGGATCAACGCAGTCAGGTAGCACACCCAGTAATTCCAATGAAACACCTCATTCATCAAGGTAAAGGACAGGGTCTGTATCACCCCGGCGCTGACAGAAAACAGCAGAAATTTCACCATGCGTATCAGTTCTTTTTTTCGGTTCTCCATGAGGATCCCTCCAGTTTCTGAATATGGAGTATTTTATCACAAACGAAAAGGCTTCTCAAGTATTTTCTCCTACAAAGCAAAGCGCCCATCCTCACAGATGGGCGTTTTCTTTGCGATTATTCAGTCCAAATGGAAGACATTTTGCAGATCAATGGCAACCGGGCTGTTGTCGGGGTTGGTTTCCATGATGTCGGCCATATAGTCCCACCACTTGCGGTTGATGGCGGTGTCTGCGCTCTTGGCCCACAGTTCAGGGTCATCCAGCTCGATATAACCAAACAGAGTCAAGGTTTCTCGATCCAGAAAAATTGTGTAGTTCTTGCCACCGTGAGCGTGGATCATCTCTTTCATTTCCGGCCACAGCAAATTATGGCGGCGCTCATATTCTTCCTCCATGCCGGGATACAGTTTCATCTTAAAACCTTTAATCATACTTCTCGCTCCTTTATATGTTATTTTCCTGTGCACAAAGCCCCTCCCCTTCTGCACAGAAAAATAAGAAAAGGTAGGGCAGGTATACCTGCCCTACCTCCTAAAGTGGGCTAATAATTAAGGATTGTTTCTTAATTAGTAAACATTTGCCCAGTCAGCAATGTTCTCGCCGGTGAATGCGAAGGGAGGGCCAACAATAATCTGAGTCTCAGCGGTGTCACCGGTCATGACTTCGTAGGTAACATCGTTGTCAGCAGTAAAGGTAGTGCCAACAGCACCGACCTTCTCGTCAGCCAGAGCCTTGATCATGTAAGCTGCGCAGTTACCCACATCGATGGGGTTCCACAGATACATGTAGGGGCAGACCTTGTCGTCGCCCACATAGTCCTTCATTTCGGAAGGCAGGCCCAGACCGGCAACCTTAATGTTGCAGTCAGCAGTCTCGGAAACGACCTTGGCAGCAGCCAGGATACCAACGGTAGTGGGGCAGCAAACGACTTCCAGGTTGGGGTACTTGGTCATCAGGTTCTGCATCTCGTCGGTAGACTTCTGGGACTCGTCGTCGCCGTAAACGGTCTCGACCAGAGTCAGGTTTGCATACTTAGCATCCTTCAGGATCTCTTCCATAGCTGCGATCCAGGCGTTCTGGTTGGTAGCAGTGGAGGAAGCAGACAGGATAGCGAATTCGCCTCCGTCTTCGCCACACATGTCAGCAACGGAGTCCACCAGAACCTGAGCGACCTGGGTCACGCCGGCCTGGTTAACGAACATCTGGGAGCCTTCGGTGTCGGAGTCCAGAGTGACAACCACAACGCCCTTCTTCTTGGCAGCGTCGATAGCGCCCTTCAGAGCAGCGGAGTCGTTGGCAGCAATGGCGATGCCCTGAACACCCTGAGCAACCAGCTCATTGATGATGGTGATCTGGTCGTCAGCGGAGGTGGTTTCGGGAGACTTCTCAATGGCAGTGATGCCCAGAGCCTTACATGCCTCTTCAAAGCCGGAGACCATGCGAGCCATGTAGGGGTTGGAAGCGTCCTTACATACGATTGCGTAGGTAGGGGTCTTGGATGCGGGGGCGCCGCAGGCGGCCAGAGCCAGAATCATAGCCAGAGCCAGCAGCAGAGCGAACATCTTCTTCATAGTGTTCTTTCCTTTCAAAAAATTTTTATATGAACGCTTATTGCGTACATACCAAGAAATTATTTTGCCATCTTCTTACGATTTTTGATGGCATCCTGAATGGTGGGGTACAGCACCACCGCGATCAGCAGCGCGCCCAGAATGATCCGGATGGTCTGGCCGCTAAGGTTGATCAGGCCCAGGCCGTAACGGAGCAGTCCGATGATAAAGATGGCGATGACCGCGCCTACCATAGTGCCCTTGCCGCCGGCGGTGGAAATGCCGCCCAGAACGCACATGGAGATTGCTTCCAGGTCAAAGCCTTCCGCCACATTGCTCTTGACCGAGCCCAGATTGGCGCAGTAGAACACAGAGGCAAAGCCGCAGATCAGACCTGTCAGAGTAAACACGATCATACGGATCTTCTGAACTTTCACGCCAGCATACAGGGCTGCCTTCTTATTTTCACCGATGGCGAACATATGGCGGCCAAATACGGTCTTGTGCATCACAAGGCCAAAGGCCACTGCCAGGACACAGAAAATGATAAACATATACGGCACAACGCCCACCCGGCCATAGAACAGGTTGGAGAACCATGTGATCTTGGACATGCCGGCGGTAGCGCCGTCGCCCAGGATCCGTTCGGACAGGCCGCGGAAGATGATATTGGTGGCCAGGGTAACGATCATGGGCGCAAGCTCTGTGAATTTGGTCAGGATCAGGCCGTTCAGCGCACCGCAGAGGGTGCCGGTAAGCAGCGCTGCCAGAATACCCAGCCAAATAGAACCGGTGGTATTGTACACGATACCCAGCATGGTGGCGGACAGGCAGACATTGCCGCCCACGGACAGGTCAATATCGCCCAACAGCAGGACATATGCCATCGGCAGAGCAATATATGCCTTTACCAGGAAGTTATTGATGTTGGTAAACAGGTTGTATGCATTCAGATAATTGGGAGACAGACAGATATTCATGATGTTGACTCCCAGGAAGATCAGCACCAGCAGGAACTCCCACCGAACCAGCAGTGTCTTAAAGGAGCGGTCCGTAACAGCGGAAATGGTTCTTCCGGACTTTGTTGCCATCAGATCTCCCTCCCTTCCAGAGCTTTACGGTTGCTGTTGCGCTGGACGATCACATTCACCAGAACAGCCAGCAGGATAATTGCACCCTTCAGTGCCTGCTGCCAGAAGGCATCAATGCCAACAAGGCTCAAAGATTTACTGATAATACCGATGGTGATGGCACCCAGCAGCACGCCGAAGGCATTGCCCTGACCGCCGTTGAGGCTCACGCCGCCGATAACGCAGGCGGCGATTACGTCCATCTCTGCGCCGTTGGCCATATTGCCCTGGGCAGTTGCGTACATACTGGTGTACATGGCACCGGCCAGACCGCAGATGGCACCGTTGATGGTGTAGACAATAATCTTTACCCGGTCCAGATTGATGCCAGAGATCTTTGCCGCGTCCGGATTGGAGCCAACACTGTAGATCTGGCGACCAAAGCCGGTCCACTTGAGAAATACGATCATCACCGCAAACAGAGCCAGCACGATCCAGAATAGATTGTTGATCCCCAGGAAGCTCTGCTGGGCAAAGGTCTTATAGCCCATCAGCATCTTATCGGAGGGCACCCACTGGGTATCGGAAACAAAGTAGGTCAGACCCCGGTAAATATACTGCATGCCCAAGGTGGCAATGATGGGAATGACCTTACCCTTGGAAATGATGATACCGTTGATAAAACCGCAGGCTAAGCCAACCGCAATACTGAAGGCAAACGCCACCACAGGGCTGGTGATCACGCCGTCACGCATCAAAAGCGATGTGGACATGCCGGACAGCGCCAGGCTTGCGCCGACAGAAATGTCGATACCGCCGATCAGCAGAACCAGCAGCATACCAAAGGAAAGTACCATGGTATATGCATAGTTCTGGGTGAGCTGAGAAAGTACCGTGGGGGTCAGGAATTTCCCGCCGCTGCGCCACTGGATCACCGCTACCAGCAGAATCATGACCAGCAGAAGGCTGACCTCACGGTTGCGGAGCAGTCCGCTGAGCTTGCCGCTCTTACGAAGTGTCTTATTCTTCACCATCACACACTCCCTTCTACCGCGCGCTGCTTGGTCATTGCCAGCTCCAGGATCTTCTCCTGGGTCGCCTCTTCCCGGCTCAGCTCGCCGGTGACACGACCCTCACACATTACCACGATCCGGTCGGACATGCCCAAAATCTCAGGCATTTCGGAGGAGATCATAATGATGGCATAGCCGTCCTGGGCCAGTTCTCCCATAATCTCATAGATGGCAGCCTTCGCGCCCACATCAACACCCTTGGTGGGTTCGTCCAGGATCAGCAGCTTAAAGTCCGATCCCAGTGCCTTCGCAACAACCACCTTCTGCTGGTTGCCGCCAGACAGAGAGCTTGCCTTATCGAATACGGAAACAGCCTTGGTATCCACCCGTTCTGCCAGGTCCTTGGCGGTCTCGTTTTCCTTCTTCATATTCACGAAGAGCTTTTTGACATAGGACTTCAACTCTGTCAGTGTAATATTGCGGCCGATGCCCCAGTCCAGAATCAAGCCCTCGATCTGCCGGTTTTCCGGCAGAAGGCCGATGCCCATCTGCATGGCCTCACTGGGCGAATGGATCTTGACCTCCTTGCCTTCCCAGAAGATCTTACCGGAGGTCAGCTTCTCCACGCCGAAAATGGTCTGCACCACTTCCGTACGCCGGGCACCCACCAGGCCGGTCAGGCCCATGATCTCGCCCTTTCTGACGGAGAAGGAAACATCCTTAAAGTAGCCGGTACGGCAAAGCTTCTCAACACGCAGAACCTCCTCGCCCAGTTCCACGGTGGTCTTGGGGAACAGATCCTTGATCTCACGGCCCACCATGGCGGTGATCAGATCCGCATTGGTAATGCTGTCCACATCATATGTACCGATGTACTGGGCATCCCGGAACACGGTAACCCGGGTGGCCAGGGCATACATATCCTCAAAACGGTGGGAGATGAAAATAATCGCAACGCCCTCATCCCGGAGCTTGCGGGTGATGCGGTAAAGCTCTTCCGACTCCCGCTTGGTCAGTGCCGCGGTGGGTTCGTCCATGATAATGATCCGCGCGTTCAAGGACAAGGCCTTGGCGATCTCTACCATTTGCTGCTGCGCCACGGACAGGTTACCCATCAGCTCCCGGGAGGTAAAGTCGGCATTCAGTTCCTGCAGCAGGCGGTCCGCCTCGGCATACATTTCCTTCCACCGGACAAAGCCCCACTTCTTCTTCAGGTGTCCCACAAAAATATTTTCCGCAACAGACAGATGGGGGTACGCGGTCACATGCTGATAAATTGCAGCGATACCCGCCTTCTGGGCGTCCTTTGTGCTCTTGAAATTTACCTTTTCACCATTGAGGTACATTTCACCCTCTTCCGCCTGGTGAACACCCATAATGACTTTGATGAATGTGGACTTGCCGGCACCGTTTTCGCCCATCAGAGCATGGATCTCACCCTCCCGCAGGTCAAACTGAACTTTGTTCAGCGCCTTCACGCCGGGAAAGATCTTGGTAATACCGCGCAATTCCAAAACAGTCTTGCTCATTATCCGCTTTCCTCCCTAAAGTTACATTACAAAAATACGATTGCAGCTTTCACACTTTCCTAATCTAGGTTTTTCACAATCGTATAAAACAGCATCATTTTTTTGTTGGTTTTATACAATTTTCGAGTAATATTTTGAAAAACTCTATACTTTATGTACTATTTTTAGTATCATATCACTATAAGTACTCTTTTTCATTATCTTTTATTGTTCTGTTTTTGCACTATCTTGCACTTATCGAGGAGGGGTTCCATGTCGGCACATTTGGATTATAATCTTAATCTGTCACCAAAGTCTCAATGGCATATGGTTTCTGCCACGGCAATGGCGAAGACATCCCTCATCTATGCCCAGGAAATCGGTGAATTTCTGGCAGGCCCCAAGTACCACACCACCCGCAGCGGATACGCCTCTTACCTGATTAAGATGACAGTAGACGGCTGTGGACAGCTTACCTACAACGGGGAAACCTATCTGCTGCCTCCAGGCCATTTCTTCTTTATTGACTGCAAAAAGCATCAGCACTACCGTACCGCGCCGGGCTCCAGCAACTGGCACAGTATGTGGGTACATTTATACGGTGCTAACGCAAAGGTCTTTTACGATACGTTTTTAACCCATAACAACGGTTCCAATACTGGAATCTTTCCTCACACCTCCAAAGCGCTCACAATCTTCTCTGAGCTTCTGGAGCTGGAAACATCGGGTCACACGCAGGTAATGACGGACTTCCAAGCAGTCACCCTGCTAACTCAGCTTTTGTCGGAATGTGTTCTTTCCACTATGATGGTTGAAAACACCGGTGATGTCCCGCAAATTATTCAGCAGGTGCGGATCTATCTTCTCAACCATTACCACAGCAAAAATACATTGCACGACCTGGGCGTTCAGTTTAGCATCAATCCCTACTATTTACAAAAGCAATTTAAGCGTTATGTGGGTATGTCACCTTCGGAATATCAAATATTCCTGCGAATGGCTAAGGCAAAGGAGTTGATCCGAAACACCAAGATGCCCCTGGGTGAAATTGCCTTTGCAGTTGGCATTGAAAACATAGGATACTTCACCCGCCAATTCAAGCAGCAGGAGGGGCTGACTCCCCAAGAATATCGGAAAATGTGGCCGGTGGCGGACCATTTTATTCAAGAAATGGTCTCTCCGGAAAAGGCAGAGAGCAACAAAATATAATGTTATGGAATAGGTCCACCCATCCGTCCGGATAGGTGGACCTATTCGCCTAATGAGCTCGTTTTTCTGTGGAAGAGCCAGGTTGGTTGTAAAATGCCCCCGGACTGCTGCACTGCTATGGGTTCGAGTCCGGTCTCCAAGCAAAAAGACCATCCTGGCGGATGGTCTTTTTATTTGGTGGAGACTAATGGACTCGCTTTTCTGCGGAAAAGCCACGCCGGTTGCAAGTGTCCACCGGACACTTGCCAAGTGCCGGCTTTCGAGTCCATTATAAACCAAACAAAAAGACCATCCTGACGGATGGTCTTTTTATTTGGTGGAGACTAATGGACTCGAACCATCGACCTCCTGCGTGTGAAGCAGGCGCTCTAACCAGCTGAGCTAAGCCTCCATACGGAACGGTTAGAATTATAACATATATTCCGAAAAAGTCAATACCTTTCCCTTGGCAAAGCCGCAAAAATCTGGTATTGTATAAGAAAGGATGTGACGGTGATGCAATACGGCAAAATGGTGTCTGGAATTTTTCGAGCAAGACCCAATCGGTTTATTGCCCATATCGAAATCGACGGCAAGGAAGAAGTGTGCCATGTCAAAAACACCGGCCGCTGTCGGGAGCTGCTGCCCCCTGGCGCTGCTGTATGGTGTCTGGATGCGGCCTCCCCTGCCCGCAAGACCCAGTACGATCTGATCGCGGTGCAGAAAGGCCACCGGCTGATCAATATGGACTCCCAAGCGCCCAACATTGCCGCCCGGGAGTGGCTGGAGACCGGCGGACTTGGGCCGGTAGAAGCACTGAAACCGGAATGCCGCCACGGGGACTCCCGATATGACTTTTCCTTCATCAAGGACGGAAGGCTCTGCTTTTTAGAAGTAAAGGGTGTGACTTTGGAAGCCGATGGTGTCTGCGCCTTCCCGGATGCCCCCACCCAGCGGGGTGTCAAGCACCTGCGGGGGCTGACCCAGCTGGCCCAGGAAGGGTTTGGGGCGTATGTGCTGTTTGTGATTCAAATGGCAGATGTAGCATACCTGCAGCCTAACGATACTACCGACCCTGATTTCGGCGCTGCCCTCCGGGAGGCCGCCAGCGCCGGGGTGCGGATTATTGCTATGGATTGCGCTGTGACTCCGGACACTATGGTATTAAAAGACCCTGTAGAGGTGCGATTATAAAAAGGCACGATGGTAGACTGCCCCAGTTTGTGCGGACAGTACAAAAAAGAGGCCCTGTGTAAGATTATTAAGTTTTAAGCGGAGTGGCGCAGCGTCAGCGGCGCCACTCCAGTTTTTATCTGGATGCGCTCGTGGTTGTAGAAGTGAATGTATC
>JAZOBL010000007.1:0-24895 GCA_045595945.1 Faecousia sp. | reverse complement strand
GATTTTTTATGCAGTTAAGCGGAAAAGGGACCGTTCAAAACCAATACTTCCTTATGGAGCGCTGCCCTTCCGGGGATTTTTAGCAGTCATTTCAAGCTGTAGCAGCCGTCGCTTTGTACATCCAGATTGCAGCTATAGAAGGCCGTCATGGCCTGTTCCAGATACAGCGCATCCTGAACGCCGGCAGTCTCCACGGGAGAGTGCATCGCCAGCTGGGGCAGGCCGATATCCACGCTGGGTACTGCCACCTGAGACAGGGAGATATTGCCCAAAGTAGAGCCGCCGACAATGTCTGCCCGGTTGCAGTAGGTCTGCACCGGCACATTCGCCCCTGCGCAGACTTTCCGGAAGATGGCCGCAGACACACCGTCGGTGGTATAGCGCTGGTTGGCATTGAACTTCAGCACGATGCCCCCGTTGATCACCGGGGCGTTGGCTGCATCTGCCAGCTCCGGATGGTTGGGATGGACGGCGTGGGCGTTGTCGGCAGATACCAGGAAGGAGCGGGACAGCTGCCGGTGCTCATCCAGCCCCAGCGCAGCGCAGATCCGGCAAACGGTGCTGCGCATAAAATCAGAAGCAGCGCCCTGATAGGAGGACGAGCCCACTTCCTCGCTGTCAAACACGCACAGGAGCGGAATGTTATCGGTAGCCGACCCTGCCAGGAATCCCCGGGTACAGCCCCAGGCGCACTCCAGATCATCCAGCGCCGGAGAGGATATAAATTCCTCCTCCATACCCCAGACCGCAGCCTTCTGCCGTACATACAGGTACAGATCATGACCCAGCACCTTGCCCCCGGCCAATTCTTCCAGGGCAGCGGCAAATTTACCGGCAGCATCCTTGCCTCCCAGAAGGGGCAGCAGGTCTACCGCGGGGTTCCACTTATAGCCGTCGTTGGCAGACCGGTTCATGTGGATGGCCACATTGGGAATCAGCAGCAGATCCCGGTCAAAATCTACCAGCCGGGTCTGCACGCCCTCCTCTGTCTCCACGGTCACACGGCCGGCAACAGACAAGGGCCGATCCAGCCAGGGTGCCATGAGCATGCCGCCGTAGCGCTCCACCGCCAGACGGGTATAGGTGCCGGTGAGCTCGGCGTTTTCCTTGATCTTGAAGCAAGGCCGATCTGCGTGGCTGGCGCTGATCAAAAAGCCTTTGGGGTCGCCCTGAGGAATCCGGAAGGCCGCAATGGCGCTGCCGCCCCGGGTCAGGTAGTACTTGCCACCGGGAGTCAGCTCCCACGCCCCGGCTTCCGTCAGCCGGGTGTAGCCAGCCTGCTCCAGCATCCGGCGCAGAGCCTCCACCCCGTGGTAGACGCTGTGGGCGCCGTCCAAAAATTCACATAAACTTTGAATGGTTTCCTTCATCTTATTCACCTACCAGCTGGCAGAACAGGTCGATCTGGTCTGCAATGGTCTGCAGGGCGCTACGCCAGAAGGCCTCGTCGGTCAGGTCGATGCCTGCCACCTTGGCGGTATCCTCAGCGGATGCCACGGTGGTGGTGTACAGCAGCTTCTTGTACTTGGGCACAAATGCTGCGCCCTCTTTCTCATACTGGGCATACAGACCCCGGGCGAACAGGCCGCCGAAGGCATAAGGGAAGTTGTAGAAGGTAGGACCGTAGTAGTGGCTCTTACAGATCCACATAAAGGGGTGCTGGCAGGCAGGATCCAAACCGTCGCCGTAGGACTGTCTCTGAGCCTCGGTCATAAAGCCGCACAGGGTATCGGCATCCATAAACTTCTCTTCCCGGTTGGCAAATACCATAGCCTCGAACCGATAGCGGGAATAGATGTCGCAGATGATCTGGGTGGCGTCCTGCAGCTGGGACTCAATGAGGGCCAGCTTTTCTGCCTTGTCGGCAGCCTTGCTGATAGCAGAGGCCATGACCACACACTCGTTGAAGGTGGAGGCAGTCTCCGCCACAGGCATGGAGTAGTCCTTATTCAAGGAGCGCTGCTCCTTGATGCACTGATTGTGGAAGGCATGTCCCAGCTCGTGGGCCAGAGTCACCACATCGGTGAACATACCGTCGAAGTTGGTGAGGATCCGGCTCTCGCCCAGGCTCTCCACCCCGGCGCAGAACGCGCCGCCCCGCTTTCCGTCGCGGGGATAGAAGTCGATCCAGGCATCGTCAAAAGCGGTAGCCACCATGTCAGCCAGTTCCTTGTCGAACTCAGAGAACAGCCCCACCAGATAATTCCGGGCATCCTCGGCGGTGAACTTGGTGGAAGCATTGCCCATAGGGGCAAACAAATCGTACCAGGGCAGACCGTTCTCATGGCCCAGCGCCTTGCCCTTGGCCTTCAGGTACTGCCAGAACTTGGGCAGGTATGCATCCATGGCAGAGAGCATAGCATCCAAAGTCTTCTGCTCCACGTGGGAGCGCTTCAGCGTCCGCTCCAGAGGAGATGCGTAGCCACGGAGCTTGCAATCGGTGATGGTCTCCAGCTTAATAGAGTTCAGGGCAAAGGCCACGGAATCCTTGATCCGGTCGTAGCAGGCGATCTCTGCCTCATAGGCATCCTTACGGACCTGAGGATCGGCATCATAAGCAAGATTCCGGATAGATGACAGGTTGGTAGTACTGCCCCGGTAGGAAACCGGCACAACACTGGTCAGATAGGACTGCAGGTCGCTCCAGGCAGAGCCGCCGGACATCTCCATCCGGGCCATGATCTCCTCACCCAGGCCGGGCAGCAGATACCGGCTGTCCTCCCGGATGTTTTGGAATAGCCAGGTGTAGTCCTTCAGATTGTCATCTCCCTCCACCAGCTCCATCAGGTTGGGCAGCTTGCTGGCCCAGGCATTGAAGGCAGCCAGAGGGCCTGCGGTGCCGGAGAGCAAGGACATGATCTGCCCCATCCGGGAGCCGGCCTCACTGTCCCGGGTATTGGCGGACTGCCGCAGGCTGGCGTACAGTGCCAGCTTGTTGGCCAGATCGTTAATTTTCTCCTGCAGGGCGATGCCGGCGGTCAATCCTTCCAGAGGATCGGTCTGTTCCAGCTTGGCGACAAATTCCGACAGCTGCCCAACAGTCTTTTCCAGTTCCTGCATGTCCTGGGTAAAAGCCGGTGCATCAAAGCCCGGGTAGATCCGTTCCAGATTCCATACGTCATTCATAGTGTGTTCCTCCTGCTTAAATTCATTTGCATTTATTTTACATGAAAACCCACCCTGCGTCAACGGCTGCCGGAAATTTATCCACAGGTCGAATTGTGTCGAAATGTTTCATAATTTCTGATTTTTGTTATTTTTTGGCGTTTTTTGTCGAGCAATTGTTTTTATTTTCCCTTGCAAAAAGCGTTTTATTATGCTAAATTATATTTGTCGCAAAGCGGTAGGCAGCCTACCACATTTTCAGGGGAATCATCTTCAAAAGTCAGGAGAGGAACTTATGGATCATCACACCACCGTTATCATTGCAGATAATTCGGAGGAATTCTGCAACAGTCTTACCGCCATCTTACATCAGGCTGACCGCTTTCAGGTGCTGGACACCGCCAACGATGGCGACAAAGCCATCGCTCTGGTTGCCGACCGCCAACCGGATATTTTGGTGTTGGATATGATGCTGGCCAAAAAGGACGGTATCGGCGTTCTCAAAGCGATCAATACCCTGGAGCGCAAGCCCACCGTGCTTGCCACCTCCGGATTCGTTACCGACTATGTGGCATCCACCGCCGCCAATCTGGGGGTGCGGTATTTGATGCTGAAGCCCTGCGACATGGATGCCCTTGTGGAGCGGCTGGAGGAGATCCGGGGCGGGGAGAGCCTGCGGATGCCCGCCAGATGTAATCCGGGCAAACAAAATATTGAAACCATGGTCACCGGGATCATCCACGAGATCGGCGTGCCCGCCCACATCAAAGGTTACCAGTATCTGCGGGAGGCCATCATCATTGCCGTGGAAGATATGGATGTGATCAACGCCATCACAAAAGTCCTCTATCCCCAGGTGGCAAAAACCTTCCAGACCACTCCCAGCCGGGTGGAGCGGGCTATCCGCCACGCCATAGAAGTAGCCTGGGACAGAGGTGACCTGGATACCCTGCAACGGTTCTTTGGGTATACTGTCAGCAATACCAAAGGAAAACCCACCAACTCTGAATTTATCGCCCTGATTGCAGACAAGCTGCAGCTGCAGATGAAATCCGCCGGGGTGGCGTTCTGAAATACAGGCAGGAGGCAACGCGCCTCCTGCTTTTTTATGGATTGTAATTTGGGTGATTCCTCTTGCATAAATTGTTGTTTTACCCGTTTGGATTGACAGGTAGCCTTTTTCAATTTATAATGTTAACTAGCAAAATACGGAAACCCAACCGATTTTTCAGTCTTTGGAGGACAGTATGAACGAACTGCAGAAACAAATCAGTGAAATTGGCGTTGTGCCTGTTATTAAACTCTCTAACCCCCAGCGGGATGCCAAGCCTCTGGCGGACGCCCTGTGCGCCGGTGGTATGCCTGTGGCAGAGGTCACCTTCCGGGCAGCCGGCGCTGCCGATGCTATCCGCATTATGACCGAGTCTCATCCGGAGATGATCGTAGGCGCCGGTACTGTGATGACCACCCAGCAGGTGGATGAGACTATCGCCGCAGGCGGCAAGTTTGTGGTCACCCCCGGTCTGGACATTGAGATCGTCAAGTACTGCCAAGAGAAAGGCATCACCGTCTTCCCCGGCTGCACCACCCCCACCGACTACCACGCAGCCTTTAAGCTGGGTCTGGAGGTGCTGAAATTCTTCCCTGCCGAGCAGTCCGGCGGTCTTGCCAAGATCAAAGCCATGGCTGCGCCCTTCCCCATGTTCAAGGTCATGCCCACCGGCGGCATCAGTTTGAAAAACCTCAGCGAGTATGCTTCCAGCCCTGTGATCTGCGCCTGCGGCGGCAGCTATATGGTGACCGCTGACCTGATCGAGAACGGCAAGTGGGAAGAGATCACCGAGCTGTGCAAGAAATCCGTGGAAATTGTCAAGGAGGCAAGAACATAATGGCAAAAATCATTACCTTCGGCGAGCTGATGCTCCGCCTGCAGCCCTATAACTACGAGCGCTTCGTTCAGTGCGACCATGTGGAGTTCACCTTTGGCGGCGGCGAGGCCAATGTGGCCGTGTCTCTGGCCAACTACGGTCTGGATGCCGCGTTCGTCACCAAGCTGCCTGCCCATTCCATCGGTCAGGCTGCGGTCAACTCCCTGCGCCGCTACGGCGTTGATACCACCAAGATTGTCCGGGGCGGCGACCGTGTGGGTATCTACTTTAATGAGAAGGGCGCTTCCCAGCGGGGCTCCGTGTGCATCTACGACCGGGCCCACTCCGCCATTCAAGAGTCCTCCCCCGCCGACTTTGATTGGGATGCTATCTTCGAGGGCGCCGAATGGTTCCACTTCACCGGCATCACCCCGGCACTGGGCGAGAATCTGGTAGAGATCTGCAAGCAGGCCTGCCAGGCTGCCAAGGCCCGGGGCATCAAGATCTCCTGTGACTTAAACTACCGGGGCAAGCTCTGGACCCGTGACCAGGCAAGAAAGGCCATGACCGAGCTGTGCCAGTACGTAGATGTGTGCATCTCCAACGAGGAGGATGCCAAGGATGTGTTCGGCATTGAGGCCGAGGCCACCGATATCTACGGCGGTTCTTTGAACCACGAGGGCTACAAGTCCGTTGCCAAGCAGCTGGCTGACAAGTTCGGTTTCGAAATGGTGGCCATCACCCTGCGGGAAAGCCACTCTGCCTTCGACAACGGCTGGAGCGCCATGCTGTACAATGTAGCCGAGAACGAGTACTGCTTCTCCAAGAAGTATGATCTGCACATCATCGACCGGGTGGGCGGCGGCGACTCCTTCGGCGGCGGTCTGATCTACAGCCTGCTCACCGGAAAGTCCACCCAGGCTGCGGTGGAATTCGCCGTGGCAGCCTCTGCCCTGAAGCACTCCATCGAGGGTGACTACAACATGGTCACCGTGGCAGAGGTGGAAAAGCTGGCCGGCGGCGACGGCTCCGGCCGGATCCAGAGATAAGGAGGATCCTTACTATGGAAAATGAGGAAATCCTGCAGGAGGAAGAGTCCTCCATCCTGACCCTCACCGACGAGCACGGCGAGGACATCAACTTTGAGTATCTGGACTGCATCGAATACGAAGGCACTGAGTATCTGATCCTGATGCCCGAAGAATCCAGTGAGATCGTGATCCTGGAGGTCCAGCCTGTGGATGAGGAGAACGAGAACTATGTAGCCGTGGAGAGCGAGCAGACCCTGGATGCGGTATACGCCATCTTCAAGGAGCGCTACAAGGACATCCTCCAGTTTGAGGACTAAAAACTATTCCCACCCTTAGACGGGCGTCCGTAAAACAGTTAAATCCTCCCTATGAAGATTTGTCATAGGGAGGATTTTTGCTTATTGTTTCGATACCGCAGCATCCAAGGCTCCCTCTGACGAGGGAGCTGTCAGCGAAGCTGACTGAGGGAGAGAATTCTGCACCAAACGATCAACATACTCACATATACCGCAGAAATTTCGGTCAATATCCAAATTGCAAATCCTTACTACCGTTAGATTCATGGCGTTCAAATCATTGGTCCGCTGTTCATCTTTTCTTGCCTGCTCCGGCGTATAGTGCCCTCCACCGTCAAGCTCGAGGACCAACCTCACCTTGGCACAATAAAAGTCTGCGATATAGTTTCCAATTGCTTTTTGCCTTTGAAAACGCACCGGATAGTTTCGCAAAAAATCATACCACAATTTCCGTTCCCATGGGGTCATATTTTTCCGCAATGCCTTAGCCAAAGGGATGTTCTCTTTGTTGTAGTCTTTCATATTCTCTCCCTCCGTCAAAAATCAAAGATTTTTGCCACCTCCCTCATCAGAGGGAGGCTTTGGTACGGTGCAAAACCGCAGATTGCGCAATACACCAAACAGTGTATAGACGTGCGCCATTTTATCTGTTTGATAAATCGGATTTATCTGTCTGTCGTTTGCTCAATAATCCTATATACTTTTTCAGACCAATCCCATATATCTTTACAATTGTTTTCAATGTAGATAATTCTGTCAATCAAATTTGCAGGCACATATGGTTCAAGAACTGTCTTTAATCTGGTTGGTATCACAATTTTATAAACCCAGTCGTTGAGGAGTATTTCATCCTTGACCTTCATAGGCAGAACGCCATCAAATACGGTATTGGGATGTGATATTATCTGTTCATACTTAAAATAAAAACGTATGCCTGGAATAAAATCGATGCTTAAATCATTATTATTGGGGAACCGTCCTAAGTTGCGCTCCATTATCAATCTATCTCCCGCTTGACAGTTGCCCCAAGCAAGCATGATATATTCAAAGTAATCCGCTGGATCATTTGCTGCATTTCGCTTCTCGTTCATCAGAATCTCAACGGGGACTTGCCGTGCATTTAGGGCAGACAACAACTTGCCGCACTCAAAAATCTTGATTGCATTATCAGCGGATGTTGTGTGGCATACAAAATCTGTAACACAACCTTTTCTGTATGGACAGGCGGTGCACTCCGTCAGCAGTTTGGGGCGAGGTGTAGAAAGATAGGTTTCTTTTTGCTTAATGCCATCTAAAACTGTCTGCAATGTACTTTCGTTGTCACATTCGATGTCGCAGGTTCTGCCGTGTTTCTTTTCATATTCTATGAACTCAATAATGGTTCTGATTTCCCAATCAGATACGTTTGGGTAATTGGATAGTTTTTTATAAAAAACACCGTCCCAAACTTCTGAAAATTCAAAATCACCTATTTTTATCAACATATCCTCACCCCCCAATTTAAGCTTGTCTGCTTGTTTGGTTTATTTTAACACAAAACTGTAATCTATACAAGAACACTCCCGGTAGATAATACCGGGAGTGCAACTGTTTTACGGACACCCACCCTTTCGGGTGGGAATTTTTTATAGGTACAAATGCCGGTCCAGCTTTCTGGCGCGAATGATATAGTAGAGCGCCGAACCCAATGTCAGCAGCACCGCCCCTTCCCCGATGGCCACGTACAGGGCGTTGAGCCAGAAGCCGCCGCCGATATACACGCTCAGCTCCCAGCCTACCAACAAGGCGTTGGTCAGGGACGGCAGCAAGATAGAAAGCAGCGGATATCCTTTTGCCGTGACCCGCCGCCCCAGCCACATACCGGCGGTGGCGGTGAGGGTCGCCAGCGTACCCACCAGAAAATCCAGCGGTAAGGAGGCAGCGTAGCTTACATTATATATGAGGCATCCTACACTCAATCCCCCGATAGCCGCCGGGGTAAATAAGGCCAGCACGCACAGAGCCTCCGATACCCGGAACTGAATGGCCATGGAAGTGGAATTGGGAACCAAAAAATTCTGCAAATAGGTCAATGCCACATACATGGCTGCAATCAGCGCGCCGTGGGCAAGATACCGGGTCTTTTTGTTCATTGGGATTCCTCCAACAAAAAATGGGCACACAAAGTGCCCATCTTCCTCCCTAGTTTTGTTTACCGACAGGATGGTCACGAACTGTCCTATAGAATTGTTTGTAGTATAACGCAAACTATGCCGGCTGTCAACCGGCTGTATTTTTGAAGTTTTCGTAAATTTTATGGGCGTGTGGTAAAAAATCCCGCCCTTTCCCTTGCGAATTTCTCTGTCGGTGATATAATACTTATCAAACGATTGTAACATGCAGGTGAGCCTATGAAAAAACTGTTATTTATTCTCAATCCCTGCGCAGGCACCCGGAAGGCCAGCAAGGTCCTGCCGGAGATCCTCGCGGTGTTCAACCGGGCGGGGTTCGATGTGCGGGTATATATCACCGCCTGTCAGGGGGATGCCACCCGGGCAGTGAAGGAGCTGGCACCGGGCATGGATCTTGTGGTCTGCTGCGGCGGAGACGGTACGTTCAACGAGACTGTCACCGGACTTCTGGATTCCGGTCTGGATCTGCCCATCGGCTATATCCCCGCAGGCTCCACCAATGACTTCGCCTCCTCCTTGCAGCTGCCCACCGATCCCGTGGCGGCGGCCCGGGCCATTGTCAGCGGTAAACCGGAGCGCTATGATGTAGGGCAATTCGGCAGCCGGTATTTTTCCTATGTGGCCTCCTTCGGTGCGTTTACCAAGGCCAGCTATTCCACCCCCCAGAATGTAAAAAATGCTCTGGGGCATACCGCTTATCTGCTGGAGGGCATTTATGAGCTTTCTCAGATCCGCAAAGAGCATGTAAAGATCGAGCTGGATGGGGAAGTATTGGAGGATGATTACCTGTTCGGCGCCATCTGTAACTCCACCAGTATTGGTGGGATCCTTACCCTGGATCCCAATCAGGTGGACATGGGGGATGGCTTGTTTGAGCTCCTGCTGGTGCGAGCACCCCGGAGCATGGCAGAGCTGACCGAGTGTATTCTGGCGGTGCAAAAGCAGCAGTATAACTGCAAAATGATGACCTTCCGCAGCGCAAAGCAGGTGGTCATTCATGCCAGCGCCCAGATGGCCTGGACCTTGGACGGAGAAAAAGAGGAAGGTCACGAACAGGTCACCGCCACCAACCTGCACCACGCCATCCGGCTGGTGAAATAGAAAGGAGCAGGATCTATGATCAACTCCACCCTTTGCTATATCACCCGGGGCGATGATGTGCTGATGCTCCACCGGACCAAGAAGAAACACGATGTGAATCAGGATAAATGGATCGGCATCGGCGGCAAATTCGAAGGGGACGAGACCCCCGACGAATGTCTGCTGCGGGAAGCCTACGAGGAGACCGGGCTGACTTTGACACACTGGAAATGCCGGGGTGTGGTCACCTTCCTCACCAACGGCCCCTGGGACGGGGAGTACATGTACCTGTTCACCGCCGACGGCTTTACCGGAGAGTTAAAGGAATGTGACGAAGGGGAGCTCCGCTGGGTCAGCCGGGAGTTTGTCAGCCAGCTTCCTACCTGGGAGGGCGATCGAATTTTTCTCGACCTGCTGTGGCAGGATGCCCCTTTCTTTTTACTGAAGCTGCGCTACGATGGCGATAAGCTGGTGGAGGCAGTGCTGGACGGAAAAAGACTGAAATAATCCAAACCCTCTGCAGTTTTTCTGCAGAGGGTTTTCTTTTTTGAAAATTTTAACAAATGTTTGCCAAACTGAAAAGGCTGTGCTATAATACTACGAATGAAAATTGTGTTAAGGAGGTGGATGCCTTGATATTCGGAAAGCACATTAACCGCTATTATTTGAAATATGCCTATTTGCTGCTGCCGGGTCTGCTGACGCTGATCGCCATTGACTATCTTCAGCTGATGATCCCTAATCTGTATCAGCTGGTGGTCAATGGTATCAATGACGGATTCGTGATCCAAAACGGTGTGCAGGTAGCCTTTGACATGGATTTTCTGCTGGATAGCATCTGTATGCCCCTGGTTGTGATCATATTGCTGATGGTGCTGGGTCGGTTTTTGTGGCGGATCTGCTTTTTCGGCGCGGGTATCCGTGTAGAAAGTGATCTGCGGAATCGGATGTTCAGCCATTGCAAGGACTTAAGCCGGGAGTACTATCAGGTCAATAAGGTAGGCAACCTGATGAGCCTGTTCACCAATGATCTGGACACCATACAGGAATCCTTCAGCTGGGGTCTGCTCATGCTGTGTGACGCGGTGTTCCTGGGCGTTCTGGCCGTTATCAAAATGTGGCGCATGGATCAGCTGCTCACCGTTCTTTCCATGATCCCCATGGCGCTGCTGTTAGCCTGCTCCATTGTGGTGGGCAACCACCTGACCAAAAAGTGGGATGCCCGGCAGGAGGCCTTTTCCAACCTTTCCGATTTCTCCCAGGAGAGCTTCTCCGGCATTGCGGTCATCAAAGCCTTTGTGAAAGAAGCCAAGGAGCTGCTGTTCTTTAAGAAGCTAAACAAGGAAAACGAGGAGACCAACATTGCCTTTACAAAGGCTGCCACCACCTTCCGGATCATGGTGATGCTGTTCGTGGAGAGCGTGATCTGCGTGATTTTGGGCTACGGTGGATATCTGGTCCACGAGGACCGGTTCAACGCCGGTCAGCTGGTGGAATTCATCGGCTACTTCAACTCCATCATCTGGCCCATTATGGCGGTGTCTGAGCTGATCGACATCACCTCCCGGGGCAAGGCCTCCATCAAGCGGATCTCCGAGCTTCTGGATGCCAAGCAGGATGTGATCGACCGGCCCGGGGTAACGGACCTTCCCCACATACGGGGCGATATTGAATTCCGGAATCTGAGCTTCCGGTATCCCGACGGGGAATTTGATTCTCTGGAGGATGTTTCCTTTACCATCCATGCAGGTGAAAATGTGGGTCTGGTGGGTAAGACCGGTTCCGGCAAGACCACCCTGGTTGACCTGATCCTGCGTACTTACAATGTGCCCGACGGCACTCTGTTTATCGACGGACATGATGTGAACACCGTATCCATCCGGGATGTGCGGGCAGGCTGCGCCTATGTGCCCCAGGACAATTTCCTGTTCTCGGACACCATTGCCAACAACATCGGCTTCGGTGTGGACGATAAGGCCGGCGCCCATATCAAGGAGGCCGCCAAGCTGGCAGATGTCCACAGCAATATTAAGGAGTTCTCCTTAGGTTATGATACAGTGCTGGGCGAGCGGGGCGTTACCGTCTCCGGCGGCCAGAAGCAGCGGATCTCCATCGCCCGGGCCCTGCTGAAGGATGCACCCATCCTGATTCTGGATGACTCGGTGTCTGCGGTGGATACCAAAACGGAAAAAACCATTCTGGAAAACCTACGGACTACCCGGGCCGGCAAGACTACCATCCTCATCGCCCACCGGATCTCCACCATTGAGAAGATGGACAAGATCCTCTTCATTGAGGACGGCAAGCTGGAGGCCGTTGGCACCCATGACCATCTGTACGAAACCAGCCCCGCCTACCGGAAAATGGTAGACCTGCAGCGGCTGGAGGAGGAAGGAGGCGAACACCATGGCTGAGTATCTTCCCATTCTCATTGTGGGCGGTATCATCGGTGTGTTTGCCCTGATCTTCGTGATCGCGTTCTTCAGCATTAAGAACAAAAAGGCCGCCGTGGGCTACGACCGCCATATGCCGGATAAGGAGATCATCTCCCGTCTGCTGGGTTACGCCAAGCCTTTCTGGAAGGACTTTGTGCTGGTGTTCTTCATTATGCTCCTGTCCATCGGCCACAATATCCTCTCCCCCCTGCTGGTGGGACATATCGAGGAACTGGTGAAGGATCAGTTTGAACTATCCCGCCTCTTCACGCTTGTGGCGTTCTACGGTGTGATCCTGCTGATCTCTCTGGTGTGTACCTACGCCCAGGCGCTGATCCTGCAGAAGACCGGTCAGAAGATCCTGTCCCAGCTGCGGCTGGACATCTTCACCCATATTGAAAGCCTGTCCCACGAGCAGCTGAACAACATTCCCGTGGGCAAGCTGGTGACCCGTGTCACCAATGACACCAATGCCATCTCCATGATGTTTACCAATGTGTTGGTGACCATGGTGAAAAACGCTATGGTGCTCTTCGGCGTGCTGATCTCCATGCTGGCAGTCAACTATGCCATGACTTTGGTGGTGCTGTGCTTTGTGCCCTTCGTGGTGCTGTTTACGGTGATCTTCCGGAAGTTTTCCCGGAAAGCCCACCGGGCGGTCACCGACAGCCGTACCGACCTGAATACCTTCCTGTCGGAAAACCTGTCCGGCATGAAGATCACCCAGATCTTCAACCGGGAAAACGAGAAAATGCAGGAGTTTTTGGGTAAGAGCCGGGCGCTGACTAAGGCTCGCCGGGAGCGGATGTTCGTCTTCGGCATCTTCCGTCCTATGGTCTATATGCTCTATATCAGCACGGTGCTGTGTCTGCTGTATTTGGGCGGCAAGAGCTATATTCAGGACTTCTCCCTGCTGGGTCAGGTGATCACCTCCGGCACGGTGGTGACCTTCTATATGTACGCCTCCCGGTTCTTTGATCCCATCCAAACCCTGGCGGAGCAGTTTGATACCCTGCAGTCCGCCTTCGCCTCCGCGGAGAAGATCTTCACCATTCTGGATATGCATCCGGAAGTGGTGGACGAGCCCGATGCTATTGATCTGCCCCAGATTCGGGGTGAGATCGAATTTAAGGATGTCTGGTTTGCCTATAAGCCCGACGAGTGGGTGCTGCAGGGGGTTTCCTTTAAGGTAGAGCCCAAGCAGACGGTAGCCTTTGTAGGCTCTACCGGCTCCGGCAAGACCACCATCCTCAGCCTGATCTGCCGGAACTACGATATCCAAAAGGGTCAGATCCTCATTGACGGCATCGACATCAAGAAGATCAAGATCGCATCCCTGCGCCGGCACTTCGGCCAGATGCTCCAGGATGTGTTCCTGTTCTCCGGCACCATCCGCAGCAACATCCTGCTGCGAATGGAGGATGTAAGCGATGCGCAGATCATGGAGGCCTGCCGGTATGTGAATGCCGACTCCTTTATCGGCAAGCTGGAAGCCGGTCTTGACGAGCCTGTCCGGGAGCGGGGCAACAACTTCTCTGCCGGTCAGCGGCAACTATTGAGCTTTGCCCGGACCATTCTCCACAAGCCCTCGGTGATGATCCTGGACGAGGCCACCGCCAACATCGACACGGAGACGGAAGTTCTCATTCAGGACTCTCTGGAGAAGATGAAGAATATCGGCACCATGCTGATCGTGGCACACCGGTTAAGTACCATTCAGCACGCGGATAACATTATCCTTTTGTCCCACGGCAAGATCCTGGAGCAGGGCACCCACCAAGAGCTGCTGGCCCAAAAGGGTCGGTACTATCACCTGTATACCCTGCAATACCATAAGCAGCAGCTAAGCAATTCTTAACAAAAAGCCGCCGGTTTTACCGGCGGCTTTATTATGCTTGCATAACCGCAAGGTTTTCTGTATAATAAGATGTACAGATACAGAAAGCGAGGGGTTTTTGTGGCAAAACTCTACTTCAAATACGGCGCGATGGGCTCCAGTAAGACCGCCCAGGCCCTGATCACCAAGTATAACTACGAGGAAAACAACCTGAAGGTCTGGCTCATCAAGCCCAGTGCCGACACCCGGGACGGGGCAGACCTGCTGAAAAGCCGCATCGGCCTGCAGGCCACTGTCCATATGATCCCCCCGGCCACCGATGTGTATGCCCTGTTTCAGCAGACACAGGAGGACCGCTGTGATGTGATCATCGTGGATGAGTGCCAGTTTATGACCCCGGAGCAGATCGATCAGCTGCGCTACATCGTCAATGATTTCAATGTACCTGTGATGTGCTTCGGCCTGCGGACAGACTTCCAGACCAAGCTGTTCCCCGGCTCTAGGCGGCTGATGGAGGTGGCGGACACCATTCAGGAGATCAAGACCATCTGCGACTGTGGGGCAAAGGCCACCGTCAACGCCCGCATCGACGGGGAAGGCCACATCATCACCCAGGGCGCACAGGTGGTGCTGGGTGGCAACGACAGCTACATCGCCATGTGTCACAAGTGTTATGTAAACGGAATCCGGGAGCGGCGGATCGTCAAGCTCCACGGCAAGGACTAAATTTCAATCAAACAGGAGATTATGACTATGGAACTTTCCCAAATCCTTTCCAAATGCGACCACACCCTGCTGGGTCAGGCTTCCACCTGGAAGGATATCCAGGCCATCTGCGATGACGGTATGCTGTACAAGACCGCCTCGGTGTGCATTCCCGCTTCCTTTGTGAAGCAGGCGAAAGACTATGTGGGTGACCGTTTGGCCATCTGCACCGTCATCGGCTTCCCCAACGGCTACGCCACCACAGCCGCCAAGTGCTTTATGGCAAGCGACGCTGTGGACAACGGCGCGGACGAGGTGGATATGGTCATTAACATCGGCTGGGCAAAGGAAGGCAAGTGGACCGAGATCACCGAAGAGATCCGCGCCATCAAGGCCGCCTGCAAGGGCAAGCTGCTGAAGGTCATCATCGAAACCTGCCTTCTCACCGATGAGGAGAAGATCGCCCTGTGCAAGTGCGTGTCCGACTCCGGGGCAGACTATATCAAGACCTCCACCGGCTTCTCCACCGCCGGTGCTACCTTTGAAGATGTTGCGCTGTTTGCCAAGCACGTTGCTCCCCATGTGAAGATCAAGGCCGCCGGCGGCATCTCCAGTCTGGAGGACGCAGAGAAGTTCATCCAGCTGGGCGCTTCCCGTCTGGGCACTTCCCGGGTGGTGAAGATCGCCAAGGGTCTGAAAAACGACGGTAGCTATTAAGGAGGAATGTTCATGTTACGCACACCTACTCCCCACATCAGCGCAAAGCCCGGCGACTTCGGCAAGACCGTTTTGATGCCCGGTGATCCTCTGCGCTCTAAGTTTATTGCGGAAACCTTTCTGGAGAATCCGGTGCTTGTGAACAATGTCCGGGGTGTCCACGGCTACACCGGCACTTACAAGGGTGTCAAGGTCTCTGTGATGGCCTCCGGCATGGGTATGCCCGCCATCGGCATCTACTCCCACGAGCTGTACAACGGCTACGGGGTGGAGAATATCATCCGGGTTGGCTCTGCCGGCTCTATTCAGGATCACATCAACCTCTATGACATCGTCATCGGTCAGGGCGCCTGCACCGACTCCAATTTCGCCGCCCAGTTCCACATTCCCGGCACATTCGCGCCTATTGCGGACTTCCGTCTGCTTACCGAGGCGGTGAAGGCCTGCCAGAATCAGGGCGCTACCTACCATGTGGGCAATATCAACTCCTCTGATGTATTCTACGGAGATCACGAGGGTGTGCCCGAGGGTCTGGACAGCGTGTACGCCCTGAAGAAGATGGGCGTGATGGCCCTGGAAATGGAGGCCGCCGCCCTGTATATGAACGCCGCCCGGTACGGCAAGCGGGCGCTGTGCATCTGCACCATCTCCGACCATGTGCTCAAGGGTGTGGAGACCACCTCCCAGGAGCGTCAGACCGCCTTCACTCAGATGATGAAGGTGGCCCTGGATGTGGCAGTTGCCGCTGAGAATTTCTAAATCACATTTCCGGGCGGGTCTGTAGACCCGCCCATACTTTCCCTGATGAGGTGAATACTATGAAACGGGTGTTTTTAATTGTACTGGACTCCTGCGGCATCGGCCAGATGCCCGACAGTCCCGCTTTTGGGGATGTGGGGGTCAACACCTTGGCCGCCTGCGCCACCTCCGCTAAGCTGCACATCCCTAATATGATCGCCGCAGGTCTTGGCAACATCGACGGGGTCACCTGCCTGCCCAAGGTCGTTTCCCCCACCGGTGCGGTGGCACGGCTGGCAGAGGCTTCCATGGGCAAGGACACCACCATCGGCCACTGGGAGATCGCCGGCATCGTGTCGGAGCGCCCCTTGCCCACCTATCCGGATGGCTTTCCGGAGGAGATTTTAGAGCCTTTCCGCAAGGCTACCGGCAGAGGGATCTTAGCCAATGCCCCCTGGTCCGGCACGGCGGTTATTGACGCATACGGAGAAGAGCATATGCGCACCGGGGATCTGATCGTCTACACCTCCGCCGACTCTGTGTTCCAAATCGCCGCCCACGAGGAGATCGTGCCGCCGGAGCAGCTGTATGAATACTGCCGGATCGCCCGAAAACTACTCACCGGCAAGCATGGCGTTGGCCGGGTCATTGCCCGTCCCTTCATCGGCAAGCCCGGCGCGTTCAAGCGCACCGCCAACCGCCACGACTTCTCTCTGGAGCCCCCCAGAAAGACCCTGCTGGATGCCCTGCAGGAGGCAGGGCTTGCCACCATCGGCGTGGGTAAGATCTATGATATCTTCGCCGGCAAGGGCGTAAGTGAACATGTGTACAACCAGAGCAATGCCCACGGTATGAAGCATACCACGAACTATGCCGCCAAGGATTTTCACGGCTTGTGCTTTGTGAATCTGGTGGACTTTGATATGCAGTTCGGACACCGGCGGGATATTGACGGTTACGCAGGCGCGCTGACGGAGTTTGACCGCTGGCTGGGTACTTTCCTGCCTTCTTTGGGTGAGGACGACATCGTAATGATCACCGCCGACCACGGCTGCGATCCCGCCTACACCGCCACCACCGACCATACCCGGGAGTATGTGCCTCTGCTGGTGCTGGGTAATGGCGTGAAGCCGGTGAATCTGGGCACCAGAGGCAGCTTTGCGGACATCGCCGCCACCGTCGCCCACCTGCTGGGGGTAGAATTGGACACCCCGGGCAAGAGCTTTCTGGAGGAGATCCTATGACCAAAGAACAACTGATCCTTCTTGCCAAGGAGGCCATGCAAAAAGCCTATGTGCCCTACTCCGGCTACAAGGTAGGCGCAGCCCTGCTGTGCGCCGACGGCACGGTGTATCAGGGCTGCAATATTGAAAATGCCGCCTACGGGCCTACCAACTGCGCCGAACGCACCGCTTTTTTCAAGGCTGTGTACGACGGCCACCGGGATTTTGTTGCCATCGCCGTTTGCGGCGGCAAGGACGGCAACATCTCCGGCGCTTTCCCACCCTGCGGCGTGTGCCGGCAAGTGATGCGGGAGTTCTGCGGGGATGATTTTCTGATCCACATGGTGGGCGCAAACGATACTTGTCAGACCGTGACCCTGTCCCAGCTGCTCCCTTACAGCTTCCGGGCAGAGGAGCACATGACTTAAAGGAAAAAATTCGGAAAAATCCGGGAAAATCAGTTGATTTTTACGAGGTTTTGTGCGATAATAGTTGCTGAAGGGCATTGGCCCCACATAATATTATTTTGGAGGAATCTACCAATGAAAAAGTTACTGGCATTGCTCCTGGCTGCGCTGATGGTTATCAGCCTGTTCGCAGCCTGTGGCAACAACGGTGCTGCTGATGACACCACCGGCGCTGCCGACAACACCACCGCCGCTGCTGACGACACCACCGCCGCTGCTGACGGCACCATCACCAACCCCGACGACATCGCTGATGAGATGACCAGCGAAGACGGCAAGTACGAAGTCGCTTTCATCACTGACGTGGGTCAGCTGAAGGACAAGTCCTTCAACCAGGGCACTTACGACGGCGTGAAGCTGTACGCTGCCAACAACGGCCTGACCTACAAGTACTATCAGCCCGCTAACGGCGACCAGGCTACCGACGATGACCGGATCGACGCTATGAAGGCTGCTTGCGATAACGGCGCTAAGATCGTTGTTGCCGCCGGCTTTATGCAGGAAGCTGCTCTGCGCGCTGCTGCAACCGCTTACCCCGATGTTAAGTTCATCTTTATCGACGGCTACCCCGTTGTTGAGGACACTGCCGTTGAAGACAGCCCCGTGCTGACCAACATCGCAGGCATCTCCTTCCAGGAAGAGCAGTCCGGCTATCTGGCTGGCTACGCTGCTGTGAAGGAAGGCTACACCAAGCTGGGCTTCACCGGCGGTGGTGGCGGCACTAACCCCGCTTGCTGCCGTTTCGGCTATGGCTTTGTTCAGGGCGCTGACGCTGCTGCTAAGGAAATGGACGCCAACATCGAGATCAACTACTCCTGGCTGTACGGTGCTTCCTTCGCTCCCTCCAACGACCTGCAGACCATGGCTACCGGCTGGTACCAGACCGGCACTGAAGTGATCTTCTGCTGCGGCGGCGGTATGTTCCAGTCTGTGGTTGCTGCTGCTGGCGCCGAGGACGGCCTGGTAATCGGCGTTGACGTAGACCAGTCCCCCGAGTCCGAGACCGTTATCACCTCTGCCACCAAGGGCCTGTCTGACGCTACTCAGTGGGCTCTGGCCAAGTTCTATGCTGGCGAATTTGATGACATCGGCGGCACTTCTACCGCTCTGGGTGCAAAGGACAACGCTGTTGGCCTGCCCACCGCTACCTGGTCTCTGGAAAACTGGACTGTTGCTGACTACGAAGCTCTGCTGGCCCAGATCGTTGACGGCACTGTGACCATCGACGCTGACTGGAACAACATGACTTCCACCGACAACACCAAGGTGACCATCGTCGAGTAATTCTCAACCTATAAAAAGAGGAAGGCTTCGGCCTTCCTCTTTTTTTGCGGGCAAGTGCCCGCGGACAATGCGTGCATAGTGCATCGGTTTTCGTTACACTTTTGGACGTGCTCAATTCGTGACTCGTGGAAAACACACAATCTGTAGGGGCGGACGATTCGCAAATCGCCCGCCCCTACAAAAGTTTCCTAAGGGGAATCCAAAGGGGAAAGCGCTGAAATGCCAATTCCTTCTGCGTGTATGCGCGATTTCCCCTTTGGTCGTCGGAGGAGTCCGGGGAACATACGAAACGTTCCCCGGCGGCTCTTTGCATACTTTCTCGCCGGTGAGAAAGTATGGAAGCCAAGTGTCTACAGCAAGCTGCGCAGGGAGATCCGGTGGGCATCCGCCACTGCGCGGATCTTCAGTGCCAGCTCTGCGCTGGTGGCTGCAAAGTGGGGCTCTTCCTGCGCTTGTGCATAGACCCACAGCTCCCGGAACAGCCCGTCGATCTCCTCCATAGGGCCGTGGTCAGCCACCGTGGCGGTGGCATCCCGGCTGCTTTCCCACAAACCTTCCGCCCGCCTTGCCAGGGTGATCCCCTGCTCCAGATCCCCCTGCAAGGTCACCACCGCCGCCTGTTGTAGCAGCTGTGATCCGGGCAGGTGGGTTTTGTCCATCCAGAAAGAAAGCGCCAGGCCTGCAGCCAAAAATAAAGCCAGGATCCCAATCCCCAGCCAACCCTTTTTCATCTACATTCCCTCTTTTCGGTAAAAAATAACCTTATCCTGCCGGTCTATCATCAGCAGCCAGGTATCCGCCAGCTCCGCGCCCCGCTGGTGCAGGACCTGCTGCACCCAATCCGTGGTTTTTCCGGCAAGTGCCAGATTCTCATGGAGGATCTTCCCATCGGACACCACCGTATAGGGCAGATACTGGGGTTTTACCTGTATTCCCGCAGCCTTGGCGGAGGCGGGCATTTCTTTCGGATAGGGAAACACCGACAGGTTGCCGTTGGTCTCTAAAATCGCATACTGGACGCTCCGCAGGTCCAGCACATCTTTCTCCCGCAGGTGACCGGTGAGCTCATCCAGAGTGACCCGGGTCTTCTTCAGATTGTCCGCCAGCAGCTTTCCGTTATCAATGAGGATCACCGGCTTCCCGCACAGCAGCCGCCGCACCCGAAGGTTTTTCATGGACAGGGAGGAGAGTACCAACTCGACACCCAGCACCGTAAAAATAGGGATCGCTCCGGAGTACAGAGGGATCGCTCCGTCCTGCATAGGAATGGATGCCAGGTTGGCCACCAGCATGGTCACCACAAACTCCGACGGCTCCATCTGGCCGATCTGCCGCTTGCCCATGAGCCGGACCACCAGAATCAGCACCAAATACAGGATAATCGTCCGTATATAGGATAAAATCAATCCAACCACCCCTTAACCACCAGTTTTCCCGGAATTTATGGGAATATGCGGGAGTTTTTTGCAGAAATCCCTTGACTTTTCCATCAGGGAACTATATAATACACTGGTCTGCGAATGCAGATAATCCTTGCTCCCGGCGCGACCGGGGGCCAAAAGTCCAAAAGGAGGTGCAATCAACATGGCTAAGATCACCGGTAAGTATGAGGTGCTCTACATCATCGACCCCACTCTGGGCGAAGAGGGCATCGCAGCACTTGTGAACAAGTTCAAGGCAATGGTGGAGGCGGAGGGTACTCTCTGCAACATTGATGAGTGGGGCAAGCGTCGCCTGGCCTACGAAATCAACGATCTGACCGAGGGCTACTATGTTCTGATGAACTTCGAGTCCAAGCCCGAGTTCCCCGCAGAGATGGAGCGTGTGATGAAGATCACCGAAGGCATCCTGCGCTGCCTGACCACCGCTGTGGAAGAGTAAGGAGGCCATCCTATGCTCAACCACATCACGATTATGGGTCGTTTGACCCGTGACCCCGAGCTGCGCCGTACCGGCAGCGGTGTCGCGGTTGCCAGTTTCTCTCTGGCGGTAGACCGTGACTTCGGCAAGAACGAGAACGGCGAGCGGGAAACCGACTTCATCGACTGTGTCGCTTGGCGTCAGACCGGAGAGTTCGTCTCCAAGTATTTCACCAAGGGCCGCATGGCGGTGGTGTCCGGCCGGCTGCAGATCCGCAGCTGGACTGATAAGGACGGCAATAAGCGCCGTACCGCAGAAGTCGTGGCAGACAATGTCTACTTCGGCGATAGCAAGCGGGATAACGAGGGCGGTTCCTCCGCCGGCAGTTATGCTGCTCCCAGCTTCGGCGGCTACAGCGCTCCCGGCGCATCCAACCCCGCATCCGACTTTGCGATGCTGGACGATGACGATGCACAGCTGCCCTTCTGATCACTGAACTTTTCACAATTGCTACAAAGGAGGTTTTTCTCATGGCTATGGAACAGCGTATGCGTCCCCGCAAGCGCAAGAAGGTATGTGCTTTCTGCGTTGACAAGGTGACCGCTATCGACTACAAGGATACTGCCAAGACCCGCCGTTACCTGTCCGAGCGCGGCAAGATTCTGCCCCGCCGTACCACCGGCACTTGCGCAGCCCATCAGCGTGCCCTGACCACCGCTATCAAGCGCGCCCGTCAGATCGCTCTGCTGCCCTACGTTGCTGACTAATCCGGTAACCGAACCCCCGCTTCCGTATGGAAGCGGGGGTTTTTAGCGCCTGCAGGCAGTGACGCAACCCATAACCCAAGTGTTTTCCGGGAAAAATCCGGATTTTTTTGCCAACCGGGGCAAAAGTCGTAAAAAAAGTTGTTGACCTGGGTAGTTTTATCGGTTATACTATGTTAGCGTGACCATGTGTGGTCCATAGTTATGTTTCGCTGCAGCGTCACCGCTGTCGAGCATATTGAGATTTTGAGGAGGTGTACATCCATGAAGCGTACCTATCAACCCAGCCGTCGCCATCGTTCCAAGGTTCATGGTTTCCGGCAGAGAATGGCTACTTCCAACGGTCGCAAGGTACTTGCCCGTCGCCGTGCAAAGGGCCGCAAGGTCCTGTCCGCTTGAGTGTAACCGGTAGCTGAATCAAAGCAGACCATCGCTCACAGCAAAATGGGAGTCCAGCGGGGCGAAGGCTATTCGCCCCGCTCCCTTTTTTTGACGAGCTTTCAAAAACAGTTTGTATGCTCGCTTTGTTGTGAAGCTTTTCTGGAGAGAAGCAATATGAAATTTTCCAGCGCACTGAAACTGAATCACATCTTCCGGCGGCTTTACGCCACAACAGGCGTTGCCAACAGCTACCTGGTTTTATACGCCAGAAAGAACCGCACTGCCACCAATCGGGTAGGCATTACGGCCGGCAAAAAGCTGGGCCACGCGGTGGTACGCAACCGGGTACGCCGCCGCCTGCGGGAGGTCTATCGTCTCAATGAAGACCTGTTCGCCCCCGGGTGGGATATCGTTGTGGTTGCCCGGACCCGGTGCATCGATGCCGATTTCCGGAAGCTGACCCGTGCCTATCTGTCCCTGGCTGAGAAGGCCGGGATTCTGGTGAAGTCATGAAAAAGATTCTGCTTTTTTTGATTCGTTTCTATCAGCGCAGCATCTCTCCCTACCGCTCCGCTTGCTGCAGATTCACACCTACCTGTTCCGCTTACGCACTGGAAGCCATTCACAAATATGGGGCTTTTCGGGGCAGTTGGCTGTCCCTGAAGCGGCTCCTGCGTTGTAATCCCTTTTACAAAGGGGATCACTACGACCCTGTCCCTTAAGGAGGAACAACCATGATTCTCGCATTCAAACTGGTGGATATTGTCCAGGTTCCCTTTGGATATCTTCTGTCCTGGCTGTATCAGCTCACCACCAATTATGGCGTTGCGCTGATCCTGTTTGCCATTATCATCAAACTGATCCTGACCCCTGCCACAGCAAAGGCTAAGCGCAATTCTATGAAAATGTCCCGCCTGACTCCCAAGATTCAGGCGCTGCAGAAAAAGTACGGCAATGACCAACAGAAGCTCACCACAGCCACCCAGGCCCTGTACAAAGAAGAGGGCGTTTCTATGGGCGGCGGCTGCCTATGGAGTTTCCTGCCCCTGTTGCTTCTGATTCCCCTTTACGCAGTTGTCCGACAGCCTCTGAACTATATGCTGCACGAGACCGCGGAAGTGGCTAACCAGATTGTTGCGGTCATTAAAGAGGCTCTGCCTGACAAGTTTGGCAAAAACGATTACTACCACCAGATGATCGCAGCCCCCCTGATCCCTCAGTTCGCCGAGGAGCTGAAAAACATCGTCACCAACCCCAGCACCCTGGAAGGCCTGAATTTCAGTTTCCTGGGTATTGACCTGGGTATCGTTCCCACCTTCAATGTGTTCAAGTGGGAGGTCTGGAGCTGGGCGAACATCGGCGGATTCCTGCTGCCCGTGCTGTCTGCCGGCGGTCAGGTGCTGAGTATGCTCATCGCCCAGAAGATGAACAACTCCGTGGTCACCGATGAAAAGGGTGTCCAGGACAAAGAAACCGCCAAAAACTCCCAGATCAATCAGTCAGGCAAGATGATGATGTATATGATGCCCCTAATGTCCCTGTGGATCGGTTTCACCGTTCCCGGCGCATTGAGCCTGTACTGGCTGATCCAGGGCCTGATTTCCACCGCCGTGGATGTATACCTGACCAAAAAGTACCGCAAGATCTACGATGCTGAGGACGCAGAGCGCCTGCAACGGGCCATGGAGCAGGAGGCTATTGAAGCCGAGAAGGAGCGCATCCGGGCAGAGCGCCGGGCTGCCAATCCCGACGGCATCACCACCAACACCAGCAAGAAGAAGCTGCAGCAGGCAAAGCAGGAGGCAAAGGAGGCCCAGAAGGCTGCCGCTGCCCGTGAGTACGCCGCCAAAAAGGGTGAAGTGATCGAAGAGCCCAAGCAGGAGAAGGTAGCCCTCTCCGGCATCAGCGAACGCCCCAACTGTAAGGGCCGGGCCTACGATCCCAACCGCTACAACACAAATGATACGGAGGAATAAAGATGGAAAAGACCATGGTTTCCACAGGCAAGACCATTGACCTTGCCATTGAATCCGCTCTGACCCAGCTGGGCCTTACCCGGGATGATGTTTCTGTCGAGGTCCTGGCCCAGGCCAAGTCCGGATTTTTGGGCATCGGCGCCACCCCTGCCAAGGTGCAGGTGACCTATGAGGCTCCGGACCCCAAGCCCGAGGGACCCAGAAGCGCTTTTGGCGCTGCATCCCGCTCCAAGCCCAAGGCCGTGAATAAGCCCGAAGCACCGAAGGCTGCGCCTAAGCCTGAAGCGCCCAAGGCAGAACCCAAGCCCGCCGAACCTAAGGTTGAGAAAAAGCCCGCCGCTCCCAAGGCGGAGAAAAAGCCCGAGCCCAGGAAGCCCGCTGCACCCAAGGCGTATGCGCCTGCCGCTGCCGGCAGCGTGGAGGAGAAGATCGAGCAGTTTTTGAAGGGTCTTCTGGAGCACATGAACTCCGACGCTGTCCCGCATGCATGGAAGGAAGACGAGAACACCTACAACGTGGACCTGGTAGGTGAGGACCTGGGCTACCTGATCGGCCGCCGGGGCGATACCCTGGATGCCCTGCAGCACCTGGCCAACTACTCCATCAACCGCAACGTGGAGGGTCACATCCGCATCAACGTAGATGCAGAGGCTTACCGCGAAAAGCGTGAGGACTCCCTGCGCCGCTATGCGCAGAAGAAGGCCCAGCAGGTGCTTAAGGCACATCGCCGCACCACCCTGGAGCCCATGAACGCCTATGAGCGTCATCTGATCCATGCTACATTGCAGGATATGGACCGGATCACCACCTACTCTGTCGGCTCCGAGCCTAACCGCCGGGTCGTCATTGAGTATGTGAGATAATATAAGCGACAAAAGACCCCCGATTCGGAAGAACCGGAGGTCTTTTTTAATGCGTGCAAAGTACGTTCTGTTTCGTTTCTGCAAATGCTTGGTA
>JAZOBL010000006.1:0-6103 GCA_045595945.1 Faecousia sp. | reverse complement strand
ACGGCATGCTCAGCCAGTATAAGAATATCTGGGGGCAGATGGTTTATTAAGCAGCATAAGCATAAGGAGATGGAACGATGAAAAAACACTTGAGACTCATCAGCGCGATACTGTGTTTTGCTGTTGTTGCCGGAGTCTTGTTTGTGGGTGAAATCGAAGCAAAAGCGACATGGCTGCCTGCGAAAATCGAGCAGCAGTATGACCTGGGGACCATTTTCACCGTGCCCCAACGGGAAATGAATGTTGACGGGCAGCAGGCTGAGGTCACTGCGGTTGTACGCTTGCCCGACGGAACAGTTACCTCCAGGCAAGAATTTGCCCTGAACGATGCGGGCAAATACACAGTCGTGTACACAGCTGTAGCCAATGGTAAGGTATATGTGGATGAGGTTTCTTTCCTGGTAATGCAGGAATTTTGCGTGTTGACCTCGGAGGATTCCACCGCGGTTTACGGGAAGGCGCCCAGTGTTCAGGGCGTATCCGGCTTGCATGTATCTCTGAAATACGGCGATAAGCTGAAATTGAATGCTCCTATTTCCATAGATGCGTTGGAAGACGGTATGCTGATCCAGGGCTTTGTTATTCCTGAAAAGGTTGGAACGCTGGATTATGAAAAGCTGTGCTTCCAGTTCACGGATGCGGAAAATCCTGAAATTACATTATATATGTCTGTGCGTCAGTACAGCAACAGTCCGGATATCAGAGCTTCCTACGTTACCGCCGGCGGTAACGGTCAGGAGATCATCGGCTTCGATGACTACGCTGACAAGTTCTGGACAGAGGGTCTGTGGGGAAGAAATATTTACCACGGCTTCGCCTATGAATGTACCGATGTGCTGAACACCGGTATCAATCTGAGCCTTGACACGGCCACAATGCAGATCCTTGCAAACGGCAATATGGTTGTGGACTTAGACAGTGTAGAGTATCAGAAGTCCCCTTGGGGCGGTTTTCCCAGCGGTAAGGCTTATTTGACTGTCTGGGCAGAAAACTACAAGGGTCTTACAGCCAACTTCTTCCTAAGCACTGTTGGCGATCTGGACCTGTCTCAGAGGATCATCAAGGACACCGAGCCGCCTGAATTTCAAATACAGACCCCGTATGAAACACCTCCGGCAGCCGTAAAAGGCGGCATCTACAGCGTGCCTGCCGCAACAGCGAAGGATAATACCGGCACAGTATCTGATGTACGGGTATCTGCCTGGTACAACTACAGCGCTCCGGATGCCTCGATTTTAAATATTGAGGACGGATATTTTGAAACAAACTATGTAGGCGATTATGCCATTGTTTACGAGGCTACCGATGCCTATGGCAACCTGGGACGGGAGATCCTGTGGATCAAATCCCTGGAACAGGTGGAAAAGCCAACCATTGCGTTTGTCGGTGAGGCCAAAACCCAATATGTGTTGGGCGAATACTTCGTGCCTGCCGAATACACCACCACCTGCCACAGCGGTCTGCCCACTGTGCGGATCTTTACCACCGTAAACGGTGAGCAGACGGTGCTGACGGAAAATTACTGCTTTGAGACAGCGGGGCAGTATCAGCTCACATATCAGATCACCGACTGTGCCGGCCAGAGCCAAACCCTGGAACAGACCATTCAGGTCGATATCGGAGACAAGCCGATCATGGTAGACCGGATCGAGCTGCCGGAGTATCTGATTGAGGATTCCCAGTATGCCTTCCCCAGCGTGTACTTTCATGATTACCGCAGCGGCACGGTAGAGAAAAAATTAGCCACAGGCAAGATCCAGGATGCCGCCGGTACTGCTGCGATAGAGGCGGGAAAGCCCTTTGCGGTCCGCGTGGAAAACAATATGGACCTGGTGACCATTGTGTTTGAATGTGAGGGCGCGGTTTATCAGGTGGAAAGACCGGTCATAAAGGCATTTGACTCCGACGAAGGCAAGACAAGACTGTTTTTGGAAAACTATTTTGTAGGTCAGGGCTTTACCTGTACCCGCGAGGAAAAGGGTATGCTCTTTACAGTCGATGCGCCCGATGCCCATTGGACCTTTGCTAACCCCCTGCTGGCGACCGACTTCTCTATGGTGCTTGAGGGCGTAGCGGGCAAGGCAGACTTTGATGGCATGGTACTGACCTTCCGGGATTCTGCAGACACCTCCAAGTGCTTGGCGGTGGAGCTGCTTCAAAAAAATGGCGTCCTGGGTGTTCAGGTGGGCAATACCGTCCTTTATATGGGCGAGGTCAGCTTGAATGCGGGCCATCAGGTGCGCATTACCTATGCGGAAGGCAAGCTGCAAATTGCCGGCTTTGATATTGATATCGGTGAATTTACGGACTTTGATTCCCACTATCTTACCCTCTCTATGGCCTTCCGGGAAGCGGATGCGGGCGCACAGCTTCGTTTGGTGTCATTGAATAACCATACATTAAACAACTCCAACCGTGACCGTGTGGAGGCTTGGATTGATGTGACTGGCAGCTACGGCGGTCGCTTCGAGGCAGGCACGCAGATCGTTCTGCCAGCGGCTTATGCGGCGGATGTGCTCAATCCCAATATTACATTCCACCTCACCGTGAAGCAGGGCGATACAGTCGTTACTGCCGATGACGGTACAGTACTGGAAAATGTTGACCCCAACCGGGAGTACACCATTACCGCCACAGCGGAAGGTCGGTATGATGTGATTTATACCACCGAGGAAAGCTTTAGCGAAAAAGAAGGCGGTCTTTCCTATGTTTTGCATATTGTGGATGGCTCTGCGCCTGTGATTCAGTTCAAGGGTGATTTGCCCACGAAAGCCAAGACAGGCGATGCGCTTTGCATTCCGGAGTTTACCGTATCCGACAGCAAGACTCCGGCAGAGGAGCTGATCGTGCTCAAGACTGTTACCGGCCCCAGCGGTGTGATCGTTACGATCCCGGCAGATTCCAATTCTGTATGGGCTACCCAAGCCGGAACGTATAAATTCACCGTTATGGCGGTAGACAGTGACGGCTATATCTGTAATAAGACCTGGTCTGTGACGGTCACAGATGACGGAAAGTAAGGAGGCAGGGATATGAACAGAAAAATCAAGGCGCTTTGTGCCGGATGTCTTTCCCTGGTGCTGCTGCTTTCCGGTTGCGGCGAAAAGGGCACCGGCGACCAAAACGCGTCTGCGGTAAATCCGGTAGAGGATTATGTATCCCATAAGGTGAATGCCACGCTGCATCAGGTATCTGTAACAGAAAGCACCCGCCCCTTTGTGGTGAACGGGGCATCGGATTACAAGCTGATCGTGGCAGAAGGAGAGGCAAACGAAACTGCCGCAGACTATATTCTGCGTTATGTGGAAAGGGTTACCGGCTGTCGGCTGGAATACGCCGAGGCATCCCAATTTGATACAGGCGGAAAGTTTATTGTTTTCAATGATGCCGATCTGTTTAAAAAGGCAGGCCTGACTATGCCTGCCGTGGATCTGGACAGTACCGGCTACTATATTAAAACTGCTGGCGACAATGTGTTTTTAATGACACAGCAGGATTTTGGCGCACGGTATGCGGTGATTGCGTTTTTGAAGCATGTTTTGGGTATGCAGGTCTACGGTCAGGACACCTTTGTCTACACCAAGGATGGCACCACACTGCCGGATATGGAAATCACTGAAAAGCCGGACATTGGCAACATTCTGCTGGGCAACTGGCGTGACACCTTCTCCGCAGATGCCCTGTATTTGATGGGATATTCGGATTATAAGACCCAGTTTTTAAGCATTCAGAGTCAGGATAACCATACCAGCTTACTGTACCTGCCGGTAGAGACCTACTACCAGGAGCATCCGGCGTGGTTCTCGGCTCAAAAGGATCAGCTTTGCTATACTGCCGGCGGCGATGCGGAGGAGCTGGATGCAATGACCTCCGAAGCGGCACGGGTAATGCTGGAAAATATTATGGCAAACCCGAATATCCACGCAGGCCAGTTTACCATGGCCGACACCTGGACCTCCTGTCAATGCCAGGCCTGTAACGACTCTGCAAAGCAGTACGGTACCCGCAGTGCGGCAGTTATTCAGTTTACCAATATGCTGAGCCGAAAGATACAAAGCGGTCTGCAAAAATATGCCGATGAAAACGGCACGGAAAAGAGAGATTTTACATTATACTTAATGGCGTATCACAAGTTTGTGGAACCGCCTGTTGTCAAAAACAGTGACGGAACCTATACCCCCAACGATCCGTCCTTGGTATGTGACGAGGATGTGGGCGTGATCTATGCACCCATCGAGGCCAAATACATTCACAATTTCTATGAGCAGGAAAATGTGGAATCTGCGGAAATGATGAAGGCCTGGTCAACGCTCAGCAGCAAGATGTATTACTGGCTGTATCAAACCAACTATTCCGGCTATCTGTATCCCTTTGACAGTTGGGATTCGGATGTGGAAAACCTTCGGTTCTGTTATGAAAACAAAGTGGATATCGTAATGATTCAGGGTCAGCACAATATGGCTTGCTCCACCGGCTTTACCAGCCTGAAGGTCTATACCGACAGCCTGGCGGCAATGGATCTGAACCTGAGCTATCAGGATATGGTGAATGACTTTTTCCAAAACTACTACGGCGCAGCCGCAGCACCGATGCAGCAGTATTTTGAGGAGCTGCAGAGCTGGATGCGCTATTTGGAACAGGCTTACCCGGTAGAGTATACCGGTGATATCTATAGCGTCCTGGTAGGTGAGAACTATTGGCCCAGAGAAATGCTGCTGCGTTGGCAGGGCTTGATCGATCAGGCGTATGAGGCGCTGAATGAGGGCAAAAACACCGATCCCAATTATGAAATCTATATGAACCATGTGAAAATGGAGAGTATGTTCCTGCGTTATGAGCTGATTACCTCCCACTCCGGAATCTATAGCGCCGAGCAGGTTCTGCAGATGAAGCAGTCCTTTAAGGCAGACTGTATCGCGTTGGGTATTACGCATGAGTATGAGCAACGTGAACTTACGGAAGTCTACAGAGATTGGGGAATCTCTTAAAACTTAGGGAAGCCTCTGAAAATACCTTTCAGAGGTTTCCCGAAAATAAAGTACGAAAGGGTGTTATTATGCAAAAAACGGCAAAGAAAGTTTGTTCTCTCTTGTTGGCACTTGTGTTGATTCTGGGTATGCTCCCCATCAGCGCACTTGCCACCGAATCCGGCACGACCCAATGGGTTGGCACGGATTTGCAACTGGGCGAAGACCTGACATTGCGTTTCTACGCAAATATCTCCGCTGAGCACGCCACTGACGGCGTGATGACCGTTACGGTAGACGGTCAGACCTACGAGACCTTTACGGTCAGCGAAATGACCGCAGGAGACAATGGCTATGTATTCCCCGTGGCATTGGGCGCAGCCCAAATGACTGCCCAGGTGAAGCTGACCCTGGTTTCCGGCGGCCAGACCGTATTGGAGAAAACCTCCTCCATCCGGGACTATGCCGATGCCATTCTGGCAGGTAAGTACACCGAGGAGCTGAAGAGCCTGGTTAAGTGGATGCTGAACTACGGTGCAGCGGCACAGGGCTACTTCGGTGTCAATACCGGCAATCCTGCCAATGCCGGCTGCGAGCTGGAAAGCAATCAGGCAATTCCTGAGGAATCTCCCGCTACGGACGTATCCGACAAGTTAAGCGGCGTAAGCTTTTACGGTGTCAGTATGGTTTTCCGCAGCAAGATCGCTCTGCGTTTCTACTTCAATGTTACCGGAAGCGGAAGCTACACCTATACCTGTAACGGCGAAGCCTGTGAAACTGGGACAAATCACGAAATGATCTATGTAGAAGTGCCGGATTTGAATCCGCAAGCTATGGACACCAAGGTTCAGGTTGTTGTTTCTGACGGCACTGACAGTCTGAGTGTCAGCTACAGCCCTATGGACTACATCACCCGTATGTATTGCAAGGATTCCAGCAGCGACGCACTGAAAAATATGCTGACCTAAGCAGCAGATAACTTTGATGCAGCTGAAGGCTAAGCAAACGGCACAGAGGAAACCCTCGTGGTTAGCGATACCTTTGCAGTGGGCGCTTACGGCGCAGGGGAGAACTTCACCATCGACCTGAGCGACTACAACGGCGCACTGAAGGGCTACACCCTGTCCGGCGCTGCG
>JAZOBL010000005.1:0-5820 GCA_045595945.1 Faecousia sp. | reverse complement strand
AGCAACATCCTGCTGATTGGCCCTACCGGCTCCGGAAAAACCCTCTTTGCCCAGACTTTGGCACGGATTCTGGATGTTCCTTTTGCTATTGCCGATGCCACCACCCTGACAGAGGCTGGCTATGTGGGTGACGATGTGGAGAACATTCTGGTTCGTCTGCTGCAGGCAGCAGATTTCGACCTGGAGCGTGCCGAGCGGGGAATTATCTACATTGATGAAATGGATAAGATCGCCCGCAAGAGTGAAAATACATCTATCACCAGAGATGTCTCCGGTGAAGGTGTGCAGCAGGCACTGCTGAAGATTTTGGAAGGAACTGTAGCCAATGTACCTCCCCAGGGTGGCAGAAAGCATCCCCAACAGGAGACCATTCCTGTGGACACCTCCAAAATTCTGTTTATCTGCGGCGGTGCTTTTGACGGTCTGGATAAGATCATCGAGACCCGTACCGATAAGTCTGCCATTGGCTTTGATGCGCCTGTAGAGAGCAGAAAGAACCGGGATGTTGGCAAGCTGCTGTCAAAGGTTCAGCCCCACGATCTGATCAAGTTCGGTATCATTCCGGAGCTTGTCGGCCGCATGCCGGTGATTACTTCTCTGCAAAATCTAAAGCAGGAGGACCTGATCCGCATCCTGACAGAGCCCAAAAATGCCCTTACCAAACAGTATGAGGCGCTTTTGGCTATGGATCATGTGCAGCTGCAGTTCCAGCCAAAGGCATTGGAGGCAATTGCACAAAAGGCAGTTGACCGTCAAATCGGTGCCCGTGGCCTGCGGGCAGTCATGGAGGAGACCATGACAAAAATTATGTACGTAATTCCCTCCGACCTGTCCATTAAGAAAGTAGTTATCACTCCCGACTGTGTTGATGGCAAGGAGCCGAAGATCGTTCGTGATAAGGCAAACCCTCGTGAAAAGCTAAACACGAAAATTTAACACTTCAAGGGGGTAGCAAGCTACCCCCTTTTTTCCTACATTTCCTGAAAGGAGGAAGGTCATGAGTGAACTTGTTATATCCGGAAAATTACCGGTACTGGCCCTGCGGGGCTTGGCGATTTTTCCGGAGCAGACAGTCCATTTTGACATTGGACGCGTAAAATCTGCATTGGCATTGGAATCTGCTATGAAGCATGACCAGATTCTGATGCTGGTTCCCCAGAAGAACCTGTTGGATGAAGATCCCGGTCTAAATGATCTGTATCCCATTGGCACAGTTGTGAAGGTCAAGCAGATTCTCAAATCTCAAAACGATAATATTCGGGTGTTGGTTTCCGGTCTCTACCGGGCAAGACTGACGGATCTGTATCAGACGGAACCCTTTCTTGCAGGACAGATCGAGGCCGTTAACGAATTACCCATTAAGGACTCCCTGCGGGCACGGGCATTGTGCCGGGAGGGTAATATGCTGTATGCCACCTACTCTGATATGGTGGAACGACCTGCGCAGGCGGTACAGCTGCGGATGATGGCATCAGAAAACTGCGGATTTATTGCCGATTCCATTGCACAGAACTCCGGTATTGACTATCCGGATAAGGCAAAGCTATTGTGTCAGCTAAATCCTGTGCGCCGCATGGAGCAGGTATTGAAGCTTCTGCAGCAGGAGATCCAGATGCTGCACATGGAAGCGGATATTCAGGAGAAAACCCGGGTCAACATTGACCAGGATCAGCGGAACTACTATCTGCGGGAGCAGATGCGAACCATTCGTGAAGAACTGGGCGAAGGCGACGATTACGAGGAGTTTGCAGAGTACGAGAAAAACATTCTTCTGCTGAATCTTCCGGAGGAATTGGAGCAAAAGCTACTGAAGGATCTGCAGCGGCTGAAAAAGCAGCCCTACGGGTCTGCGGAGGCATCTGTGCTTCGAAACTACCTGGACACTGCCCTTGAGCTTCCCTGGAACGCTCGCACAAAGGAGCGGGTTGATGTAGAGACTGCCAGAAAGATCCTGGACAGGGATCATTACGGCCTTCAGAGGGTGAAGGAACGCATCCTGGAGACCATAGCTGTTCGGCAGATCGCGCCGGAGATGCCTCCCCAAATTTTGTGTCTTGTAGGCCCTCCCGGTGTAGGTAAGACCTCTGTGGCATACTCAATCGCCAAGAGTCTGAATCGGAAAATGGCCCGGATCGCGCTGGGTGGTGTCCACGATGAGGCAGATATTCGCGGCCACAGAAAGACCTATGTGGGTGCTATGCCGGGACGGATTTTATCTGCACTCATTCAGGCCGGCAGTGCAAACCCAGTACTGCTGCTGGACGAGGTAGACAAGATGGGTTCTGACTACCGAGGTGACCCCAGCGCAGCTCTGCTTGAGGTGCTGGACAGTGAGCAGAACAAAACCTACCGGGATCACTATTTGGAGATTCCTTTTGATTTGCGCGATGTGATGTTTATCACCACAGCCAATACACTGGATACTGTTCCCAGACCCCTTCTGGATCGAATGGAGATCATTGAGCTTGGTTCCTACACCGACGAAGAAAAGCTGATGATCGCAAAAAATCACCTGATTCCCAAACAGCTGCGTAAGCACGGCCTCAAAAAGTCCCAGCTGAAAATCAGTGATGATGCCATTCGGGAGATGATCCGCTGCTACACCCGCGAATCCGGTGTGCGAAATCTGGAACGGTCTATCGCAGAGATTTGTCGGAAGACGGATATGCGTTTAATTTCCAACGAAACGACTAAGAAGATCGCTGTTACTGGGAGCAATTTGGAGGAATTCCTGGGTGTGCGGAAGTTCCTGCCGGATCGTCTGCCTTGTTTTGATGCGGTTGGGTTGGTAACCGGCCTTGCCTGGACGGCAGTGGGCGGTGAGACTCTGGAAGTGGAAGTCAATGTGATGGACGGTACCGGCAAGCTGGAACTGACCGGCAATTTGGGCGATGTGATGAAGGAGTCTGCTCATGCGGCACTGAGTTATATCCGTGCCAACGCGGAAAAGTTGGGCGTTGCAACAGACTTCTACAAGAACAAGGATATCCATGTGCACTTCCCTGAAGGAGCAGTACCAAAGGACGGCCCGTCTGCCGGCGTTACGGTTTGTACCGCAATGGTGTCTGCATTGACCGGTGTCAGTGTCCGCCGGGATGTGGCTATGACCGGAGAGATTTCTCTGCGTGGCAGAGTACTGCCTATCGGTGGATTAAAAGAGAAAACCATGGCCGCTCTGCGGCATGGGATTCATACTGTGATCATTCCCAAGGATAACGAGCGGGATCTTGCTGAAATCGATCAGACCGTTCGCAATGCTCTGCATTTTGTCGTGGCACAGACAGTGGATACCGTGCTGGAAACAGCACTAAATCGAAAGACAGATATGGTTCCTGCTATTTTACAGGATATCCCCGGAGACATGAAGCAAAAAAGCCGGAAGCCCATGATTCAGCAGTGAGGTAAAAAGATGAATTTTAACAATGTGGAATTTCTGATTTCCGCAGCATCGCCTAAGGATTTCCCGGGAAATCGCCTGCCGGAGATCGCCTTTGCGGGAAAGTCCAATGTGGGCAAGTCATCGGTTATTAACCGGGTACTGCAGAGAAAGAACTTTGCAAGAGTTGGCGAAAAACCCGGCAAGACCATTCACGTCAATTACTTCACCATTGATAAAACGTGCTATTTTGTGGATCTGCCCGGCTACGGCTATGCCAAGGTCTCTCAAAAGGAAAAGGACCGCTGGGGAAAGCTGATGGAGGATTACTTTGCCGCAGGCAGAATTGACCTGGGTGTGATGATCGTAGACGCCCGTCATGCGCCCACAAACAATGATATCACTATGGCAAATTGGTTTCTGGAAAGTGGCTGTCCCTTTGTGGTCGTTGCCAACAAACTGGATAAGCTGAAAAAAAGCGAACTGATCCCCAATATGGAACGGATCCGTGAGGATTTGGAACTCCCTGAGGAGTGCCCGGTAATCCCATTTTCAGCTGAAAAGGGAACCGGTCGTGATGAACTGGTGCGGCTGATTTTGACCGCAGCAGGGGAGTAAAAGAACCCGGATTCCGAATCATTCATCCCAATGAACAGAAAGATCCCGCAGCTTTAGGCTGCGTGATTCTTACTTTATTACATTTTCTTTTTTGCTTCCTTCAGTGCTGTTGCCAGCTGATCCGGACAGGAGGTAGGCTTCATACCGCAGTGGATACCCTCCACTCGGGTGATAACCTCATCCACATCCATGCCTTCCACCAGCTTGCCAATGCCCTGGAGGTTGCCGTTGCAGCCACCCATATACTGCACATTGTGAACTTTTCCGTCATCAATCTCAAAGAAAATTTTCTGTGAACAGGTACCTTTTGTCTTATATTCGAATTGCATATGGAGTTTCCTTTCTTTATACAATAATATCTGCAAAAGTTGCGTTTACAAATTCAGCCAGTGCCAGGGGAGGCAGGATCATCTGGTGACCGCGCTCTCCGGCAGAAACAGCGATCTGGTCAAACAGCTGGCAGGTTTCATCCATAAAGGTAGGGTATTTCTTCTTCATGCCCACCGGGCTGCAGCCGCCCCGGATGTAACCGGTCAGCCCCAGAAGCTCCTTAACGGGAATCAGCATCATATCCTTATCACCGGCAGCTTTTGCAGCCTTTTTTAGATCCAATTCAAAGCAAACGGGAATGCAGAATACATTGATCCCGGTTCGAGAGCCTCTGGCAACCAAGGTCTTATAGACCTGCTCAGGTGGGAATCCGATCGCCTCCGCGGCATGATTGCCGTTTAAGTCCTGCTCGTCAAATTCATAGAATTCTTCCCGGCAGGGAATCTGCGCCTGCTGAATAAGGCGCACAGCATTTGTCTTTGCACCCATTTTCAATCACCAGACTTATTATACGATAGGTTATGCTTTCTTGCAAGCATGAATTGAATAATAGATTCCGGTTATCCTAAAATGCGGAGGGATGCAATGATGGATGACCAGAATAAAGAAAACAAGCAACAGGACAACCTTTTGGAACTAGGTATGGATGTGAGCAAAAGCGCCAAAGGAAACATTTATACACTAACCATTATCGGACAGATAGAAGGACACCAGGTATTACCGGAAACTGTAAAGACCACCAAGTATGAACACATTCTACCATTGCTTGCGGGCATTGAAGAGAGCGACGAAATCGACGGGATCCTACTTCTGCTAAATACCGTGGGCGGTGATATTGAAGCCGGACTTGCCATTGCGGAAATGATCTCCGGTATGAAAAAACCCACCGTGTCCTTGGTTTTGGGCGGAGGACATTCCATTGGAATTCCGCTGGCTGTTTGTGCTAAAAAATCCTTTATTACAAGAACTGCCAGCATGACAGTACATCCGGTACGCATGACCGGATTGGTAGTTGGTGCGCCGCAGACTTTTCGGTATTTTCACAGAATCCAGGAACAGATCACCGATTTTGTCACTGCAAATTCTGCCATTACAAAAGAAACCTTTGAAGGATTTATGATGGCTACCGGTGAGATGGCAACGGATGTGGGTACCATTTTGTATGGCAAAGATGCCGTGGCTTCCGGATTGATCGACGAGTTGGGCGACTTAAACGACGCCCTTACAGAACTGCACAAAATGATCGATGCGGAAAAAGAGAAGAAGGAATAATTTTTCACTTCGGGGTGGAAATCCGGTTATAAATGTGGTATAATAAAGTGCAGTATTGTGTGAAAACGAAGGAGGAAGGCTTTTTCCATGTCAATCATTGTCTGTATCGTATATGGTTTGCTTTCCGGAATTACCGAGTTTTTTCCGATTTCCGCCCGGGCGCACCAGAGTTTTATGCTGCATCTGAGCGGCAAGACCGCCAGAGATCCCTTACAGGATCTTCT
>JAZOBL010000004.1:0-13898 GCA_045595945.1 Faecousia sp. | reverse complement strand
CCGTTCTGTGACCCAAGGAGTTGAACAACTTGCTTGTCTTCCTAAGACCGCTTGGCCTCCGACTTCTCCGAGCTGACCGTTACGCAGATCATGCAGGAGAAGGTCATGTCCATCGGTGAGAACATGCAGATCCGCCGCTTTGACCGCTTCAAGTCGGATCGTAGCCATGTCGTTCTGTGAGCCAAGGAGTTGAACAACTTGCTTGTCTTCCTAAGACCGCTTGGCCTCCGACTTGCAAGGCTGCTCTGACCGCCACTGACGGTGATATGGACAAGGCTGTGGACTGGCTGCGGGAAAAGGGCCTGGCCAAGGCCGCTAAGAAGGCTGACCGCATTGCCGCTGAAGGCGTTGCTTACGCTACCGTGGTTGACGGTGTTGGCGTTGTGATCGAAGTCAACTCCGAGACCGACTTCGCCGCTAAGACCGACGCATTTATGGACCTGGTAAAGAACCTGGCCGTTGTGGTTGCTAAGGACAACCCCGCTGATGTGGACGCTCTGAAGGCTTGCAAGTACCCCAACTCCAACCTGACCGTTACCGAGATCATGCAGGAGAAGGTCATGTCCATCGGTGAGAACATGCAGATCCGCCGCTTCTCCCGGTTTGCTGAGAACACTTCTGTGTCCTATGTGCACGCAGGCGGCACCCACGGCGTTCTGGTAAACCTGGCTGTGGAAGGCGACATCGACGCTACCGAGGTCGGCAAGAACGTGGCTATGCAGATCGCTGCTATGGGCGCTAAGTACTGGGACAAGACTCTGGTTCCCCAGGCTGATGTGGACAAGGAAATGGCTGTGCAGATGAGCATCATGGACAACGATCCCAAGATGTCTTCCAAGCCCGCTCAGGTGAAGGAAAAGATCGCTGCCGGTAAGCTGGCTGCCTTCTTCAAGGATATCTGCCTGCTGCAGCAGGACTTCGTCCGTTCCGACCTGTTCCAGGGTGATGTGGCCGGCTACATTGCCGACGCTGCCAAGAAGCTGGGCGGCAAGATCACCTTCGTGGATGCAATTCACTACATCAAGGGTGAAGGCATCGAGAAGAAGGAAGAGAACTTCGCTGACGAAGTGGCTGCTCAGATCGCCGGCGCTGCCAAGTAATTTCAGTAATTTTACAAAACCACCCCGGAGAATTTCTTCGGGGTGGTTCTTTATTGTCTCCGCAAATACCGTATATTCTCAATCAACTCCATAAATCTGTCAGCTAAGATATACCACAACTTGTACCGAATAATGACCCGCTTATACTGCCCGCAAGCCTCACATAACTCTGGTTTTCGGGACAGCAAAAACTTTCTTGGCTTGTCCGCCGTATTCATATCTTTGTTCCAGCAATCCAAACATATTTCTGACAAGTAAAACACCTCCTTATAAATTCTGTATACTCATTTTAAGTATACATTCCCCATTATAGCATATATTCATCTTAAAATATACTTAAATCAAGATTTTGAGGTGGCTTATGCGAAACAAAAGCAACAAGCATTTAGGCTTAGAAATAGATCCTGTACTGCATTACAAGCTGCACTATATTGCAAAATATGAAGGGCGGTCCGGCAACGGACAGGTTATGCACCTGATTCGCCAGTGCATTCAGGCCTTTGAAGCCAAACAGGGCGAGATTTCCCTACCGGAAGAAATTACCAACAAATAAAAACACCCCAGAGAAATTCTCCGGGGTGTTTTTTGCGGACAAGTGCCCGCTTATATTTCGTGTGCTAGGGTGCGTCATACTTTCTCTCCGGCGAGAAAGTATGCAAAGAGCCGCCGGGAAACGTTTCGTAGGTTTCCCGGACCCTTCCCACGACCAAAGAGGAAAGCACACAAGCACAGAGAACAAACAGGCCTTTCTGTGCTTTCCTGTTGCGGTGCCCGGCAGCTTCCTTGCCGACGGCGCGGCTGCGTCATCTGCCGACCGCTGCCACTACGACTCGCCAAGAGCCGCCCTCCGGGCGGTTGCTCGCTTGCATGGCGCCTGCGGGCGCACATCGCTCTGGTCGCTTTATCTGCCACAGGCGACGCTCCCATCGCTCCTCCCTTTGGAATCCCCTTAGGCAAATGACCCCGTAGAGGCCTTATCCAAACACCAGCGCGCCCAGCACCCGGCGGAAGATCTGCCCGAAGGTCAGCCGGGGCACGGCGGTTTCCGCTACCAAGGGAATTTCCTTGAGCACCTGCTGGCCGGATTTCACATACAGTGTCCCCAGCCGCTGTCCCTTGCTCACCGGGGCAGTGACCGTTTCTTCCAGCTGCACCTGCTGGCTGACGGAGGCTTTTTGGCTCTTGTCAATGAGGATTCCCCCCGTCTCCCCGGGCACAGCTTCCACGGAAGCCGCCGTTCCCAACCGTACCGGGACGGCGGTTTCTTCCGTTTCGGGGCTAATGAGGGCATAGGTGGCAAATCCGTAGTCCAGCAGCTGCTTGCAGGCAGCAAACCGGTCCTTGGAGGTCTCACTGCCCATGACCACCGCGACCAGCTCCATTCCCTCCCGTTGAGCCGAGGCGGACAGGCAGTATCCCGCCTGTCGGGTGAAGCCGGTCTTCAGCCCCGTTGCCCCCTGGTAAAACCGCACCATTTTATTGGTATTGGACAGACCAAACGCTCCGTCCCGGATCGTGTCCATCCAGATGGTGGTGAATTTCTTGATGTCCGGGTGGTTGCCCAACAGCTCCCTGGACATCAGGGCGATATCGTGGGCGGAGGTTTTGTGATCCTTGGCAGCTTCATCGTCATCCAGGCCGGTGCAGTTGACAAAGTGGGTGTCCTCCATCCCCAGCTCCTTGGCCCGGGCGTTCATCCTGTCCACAAAGGCCGCCTCGCTGCCGGCAATGTGCTCGGCCATGGCGCAGGCGCAGTCATTGGCAGAGGACACCGCGATAGACTTGACCATATCCTGCACTGACATGGTCTCTCCCACCTTCAGGTACACCTGGCTGCCCCCCTTGGCTGCCGCAGCCTCCGAAGTGGTGACCGAATCCTCCCAGCCGATGGCGCCGCTGTCAATGGCCTCCATGATCAGCAGCATGGTCATCACCTTGGTCACGCTGGCCGGAGCAAGGGGCTCGTGGGCGTTCTGCTCCTGGAGCATCTGCCCGGTGGCCACATCCATCAGCACCGCGCTTTTGGCACTTACCTCCGGCCCTGCCGCCCGGACCGGGATTGCTCCCAGAAGTATCATCACTGTCATCAGCATTGCCACTGCTCGTTTCATATCCCTATCCCTCCTATGGTTTCTATGGGATTTTATGGGGCTAGTCCCGCAGATATGCCCACAAAAAAGCAGTTTCCTATTGTACATTGCCTGTATTTTTGATATAATAATGAGAAAATGATATAATGGATGTGGAATGCTTTGAAATACGGAATCTGGAAAACCGCAACGCCGGGAATGGATGCGGTGAACGCCTTGGTGCAGGGTGGCTATGCCCCTCTGGCCGCCATGGTGCTTGCTTCCCGGGGCCTGGAGGAACCTTCCCAGGCGCACCGCTACTTAGACTGCAATGCCCCTTTGCTGGACCCCATGCTGCTGACGGATATGGCTCTGGCCACAGGCCGGGTTGGCCTTGCCATGGAGCGGGGGGAGAAAATCGCTGTCTTCGGCGACTACGATGTGGACGGCATCACCGCCACCTGCCTTCTGACAGAGTTTCTCCGGCAGCAGGGCTGCCAGTGTGTGCCCTACATCCCCGGCCGGCTGGAGGAGGGCTACGGTCTGAACCCCATCGCCATCGAGTACCTGCACGGTCTTGGGGTGAAGCTGATCATCACCGTGGACTGCGGCATCACCGCCGTGGAAGAGGCCCGGCTGTGCAAGCAATTGGGTATCGACCTTGTGATCACCGATCACCACGAGTGCAAGGACCATCTGCCGGAGGCCGTGGCTGTGGTTGACCCCCACCGTCCCGACGGCGGGTATCCTCACAAGCTGCTATCCGGCGTGGGCGTGGCCTTTAAGCTGGCCGCCGCCCTGTCCGGCGATCAGGCAGAGGTACTGGAGCAGTTTGCGGACTTAGTGTGCCTTGGCACGGTGGCAGATGTAATGCCCCTGCATGGAGAAAACCGAACCTTCGTCGCCCGGGGTCTGGAGACCATCCGGCATACCCATCGCCCGGGTCTTGCTGCCCTGATGGAGCAGAGCGGCTGTGACCGTCACACCGTCACTGCCTCCTCCATCGGCTATACCCTGTCCCCCCGGATCAATGCCGCTGGGCGCATGGGGCAGATCGATCTGGCTGTGGAGCTGTTCCTCACCAGAGATCCCCAGCAGGGCGAGGCTATGGCCAAGGCCCTGTGTGAGCTGAACCGCCAGCGGCAGGCCGTGGAATCGGAGATCTACCAGCAGGCTGTGGACATGCTGCCCCCGGGGCAGACCCCGGAGGCCATCGTGCTGGCGGACGAGAGCTGGCATCAGGGCGTGGTGGGCATCGTAGCCAGCCGCATCGCCGAGGAATACTGCTGCCCTACCTTCCTGATCTGTCTGGATGGGGATCACGGTAAGGCCAGCTCCCGGAGCTTTGGCGGCTTCAATCTGTTTAGTTCCCTGACAAGCCTTTCTCACCTGCTGGAAAGCTACGGCGGTCACGAGCTGGCCGCAGGCTTTACCATCCGCCGGCAGAGAATCGGCGCTTTCCGGGAGGGGATCTGCCGGCTTGCTTCCGCATTTTCCTGCGGCACCGGCCCAAAAACCGTCCTGGAGGCTGACTGTGTCATCCCCCCAGAGCTGCTGACCCTGCATAACATCGAATCTCTGGACGCACTGGAGCCCTGCGGCAGCGGCTGTCCCAAGCCTGTGCTGGTGATGGAACACCTGCAGGTGGACCGGATCAGCCATGTGGGAGGCGGTCGGCATATGCGCCTGCGGCTGCTGTCCCCCAGAGGGGCGTTCAACGCCATCTATTTCTCCGCCACCGCCCAATCCGCCGCTATCGCGCCGGGGGATCTGGTGGATGTAGCCTTTATTCCTCAAATCAACGACTTCCGGGGTGAACGGACCGTGCAAATGAACATTCAGGACATCCGCCCCTCCTGCTCCGCCCCTGTGGATTGCAACACAGAAGACTACCACCGCCTCCAGAGGAATACCTTAGATGCCCCCACCGCCGCCCGGCTGCTGCCGGACAGGGCTATGCTGGGGCAGGTATGGCGGTATCTGTCTGAGGTGGGCAATGCCGATCAAATGACACCCATCTGCCTGTGTCGGAAGATCGTACGATGGACCGGCGCGCCCATGGGTCTTAGTCAGCTGTTGACCTGCCTGGACATCTTCCGGGATGTGGGGCTTTTGGAGACCCGGATGCTCCACAAATACATCAGCATCCGGCTGCTGCCGGTGACACAGAAGGCTGATTTGACCACCAGCCAGACCATGCAGCTGTTGCTGGCTGCGAAAGAGAGTTGACACTATGGAAAGTTTTGCTGAGCACTACGGTGCTATGTATCAGACGGTGAATCGCTGCCTGCCCGGTGTGGATATGGAGCTTATCGACAAGGCGGTGGAATACGCCCGGGAAAAGCATAAGGAGCAAAAGCGCAAGGATGGCTCTCCCTATATCATCCACCCCCTGGCCGTGGCCGCACTGGTTGCGGAGATGGGTCTGGATCTGGATGCCATTCTGGGCGCGCTTCTGCACGACTGCATCGAGGACACGGACGCCTCCTTCGACGAGATCTCCCGGCTCTTCGGCCGTACCTGCGCCGAACTGGTGGAGGGCGTCACCAAGCTGACCCGGGCCAATTTCTCCTCCTCCGAGGAGGCCCAGATGGAGAACCTGCGGAAGATGTTCATGGCCATGTCCAAGGACATCCGGGTGGTGCTGATCAAGATCGCTGACCGGCTTCACAACATGCGCACCATGCAGTACCAAACCCCGGAGAAGCAGATCCTCAAATGCCGGGAGACCATGGATATTTATGCCCCCCTTGCCCACCGGCTTGGTATGCAAAAGATCAAGTGGGAGCTGGAGGATATCGCCCTGCGGTATCTGGATCCGGAATCCTACCGCAATATCACCGTGTATCTGTCCGCCCACAAGGAGCAGGATGAGGCCTTCATGCACACCATTCAGCAGAAGATCGCCACCCGGCTGGATACCATGGGGATCAAAGCCACTGCCTATGGCCGGATCAAACACGTTTACTCCATCTACCGGAAGATGAATGCCCAGGACAAGACCATGGAGGAGCTGTACGATATCTACGCCTTCCGGGTGATTGTGGACTCCATCCCCGATTGTTACAATGTGCTGGGTCATATCCACGACCTGTTCAATCTGGTGCCCGGGCGGTTTAAGGACTACATCTCCACCCCTAAGCCCAATATGTATCAGAGTCTGCACACCACCGTCATCGGCTCTCAGGGTATCCCCTTTGAGGTGCAGATCCGCACCTGGGATATGCACGAGACCGCTGAATACGGCATCGCCGCCCACTGGAAGTACAAGCAGGGAGCAGGAGCAGGCGAAGAAAAGGACTTCGAGTGGGTGCGGCGGCTTCTGGAAAGGCAGCAGGATACCAACGCGGAGGAGTATGTGAACTCCATGAAGATCGACATGTTCGACGACGAGGTGTTCACCTTTACCCCCAAGGGTAAGATCGTGCCCCTGCCTGCAGGCTCCACCCCCATTGACTTCGCTTATGCCATCCACTCCGGGGTGGGTAACTCTTTGGTAGGTGCCAAGGTCAACGGACGGATCTGCAACATCGATTCCACCCTACAGAACGGCGACATTGTGGAGATCATTACCTCCAAGGCCGCCAAGGGCCCCAGCCGCGACTGGCTGGGCATTTGCAAATCCAATCAGGCCCGTACCAAGATCAAGCAGTGGTTCAAGAAGGAAAAGCGGGAGGAGAATGTGATCCACGGCCGCTCCAGCTTTGAAGGAGAGATGCGCCGGATGGGTCTGCCCCTGTCCATCACCGTAGACCCGGAGGTTGGCACGCAGCTGCTGAAAAAGCTGGCCTTTGACAGCTGGGAGGATATGTACGCCGCCATCGGCTACGGCGGCCTCACCGCCACCAAGGCCGTGGGCCGGATCCGGGATGATATCAACCGGGCGCTGAAGATCCAGAACAGCGAAAAGCAGATCCTTACCATCAAACCCGATGCCCCCAATCCCAAGCAAAACCGCCACAGCATCAACGGCGTCATTGTGGAGGATATTGAGTCCTGCATGATCAAGTTTGCCAAGTGCTGTACCCCCGTTCCCGGAGACGGCATCATCGGCTTTATCACCAAGGGCTTCGGCGTGTCCGTACACCGGATCGACTGTCCCAATGCCCAGAATCGGGAGGAACCCCATCAGGCCGCCCGCTGGGTGCGGGTGCGTTGGGCCAACGAAGACTCTCAGCCCTTTGAGACCACACTGGAGCTGGACTGCATCACCCGGGACGGATTGCTGCTGGATGTTGCCACCACCATGACTGCCGCCCGGGTGCGGGTGAAGGAGCTTAACGGCAAGGATCTTCCCAACGGGCGCAGTGTATTTACCGTGCGGTTTGAAGTGAAAAATGTGGAAGAACTGGATTCTGTCCGCAATAAACTGCTGAACATCCGGGATGTGATCGGCTCCCGCCGGGGTCACAATTAAGTTGAAAAGTCAAAATTAACAATTTTTGACTTTTCGCTAATCAGGAGTTAAATAACCATTTTTGCCCCTTTCTATCCCGAGAACACCCATTCTCAAAGGGGTTTCCAAAGGGGAAAGCGCAGGCTTGGTTGTTATTTCCTCTGTGTTTGCGCGCTTTCCTCTTTGGTCGTTGGAAGGGTCCGGGAAACCTACGAAACGTTTCCCGGCGGCTCTTTGCATACTTTCTCGCCGGTGAGAAAGTATGACGTACCTAAAAGAACCTATGGAAAAAAAAGGAGTATGTTATGAGAGCAGTACTCACACGGGTCACCTCCGCCTCCGTCACCATTGACGGGGAAGCGGTGGGCAAAATCGGCAAGGGCTTTCTCATCCTGCTGGGGGTAGGCCCGGCAGATACGGAAAAAGAATGCCGGTATCTTGCGGAAAAGGCCCTGGGCTTGCGGATTTTCGAGGACGAAAACGGCAAGATGAACCTAGGTCTTGGGGATGTGGGCGGTGAGGTTTTGGTGGTCAGCCAGTTTACCCTCTACGGCAACTGCCGCAAGGGCCGCCGCCCCAGCTTTACCGATGCCGCCGGTCCGGACTTGGGCAACCGGCTCTATGAGCAGTTCCTTGCAGACTGCGCCGATCTGGGGTATCCCCCTCAGCACGGCCGGTTTGGGGCGGACATGAAAGTTGCCTCTGTCAACGACGGCCCGGTCACCCTGATCTTAGACACAGAACAACTGCTGGACACCCCCAGAAGAGGTTAACTATGAACATAAAATGTCTGCCTTTGGGCGATTATCAAACCAACTGCTATCTGGTCTGGGGTTCTGACAGCCACACTTGTGTGGTGATTGACCCCGGTTATGACGGAACGCTGGTGCTGGAACAGGCAAAGGCGCTGGGTCTTACCCCGGAGGCTGTGTTTTTAACCCACGGGCACTTTGACCATGTGGGGGGAGTGCAGACCATCGCGGAAAAAACCGGCTGCCCGGTATGGATCCGGGAGGCGGATTGGTCCATTGCCCCCGGTTACGGCATCCGCCAGCTGTTCCCTCTGGCAGGGAGCGACCTGCCTGTGAATTTCTATGAACACGGCCAACAGCTCTCCGCCGCCGGTCTGACCTTTACCGTATGGCAGACCCCCGGTCACACCTGGGGTAGCGTCTGCCTGCGCTGCGGGGATGCCCTGTTTACGGGTGACACCCTGTTCGCCGACTCTATCGGCAGAACGGACTTTCCCCACAGCCACCATCCGGCCATGGTAGACTCCCTTCGTTTTCTGAAGGGGTTGGAGGAAGACTACACCGTCTATCCCGGTCACGGCCCTGCTACCACTTTGGCAGCGGAGCAAGCGGGGAATCCCTACCTGTAAATACTGGGTTTTCCAACCATTGGGAGGAAACTTATGAACTTAACCATCATCGGTCACGAAGACCGTTATGCGGTGGAGCAGCTGCAGATGTCTCTGTTTTCTGCCCTGCAGGAGGGGGAGCTGGTGTCTGCCCTCCATCGGGGTAAGGTCTGGCTTACCGCTGTTACTACCGTCACTTTGAACGGCAAGACCACCCGGGCCATCCGGCGGCTGAAGGCTCAGTGCGAGACCGTCCGGCTGCGCCGGCGAATCTTGCAGCAGAGTCTGTACCTTGCCGCCCTGCCCCATCTGGAGGAAGTCCCCGCCTGGGGCGCATTGGCTGGAGTCCGGCCCACCAAGCTGTCCACCAAGCATCTTCTGGAGGGCGGTTCCTTCAAAAGCGCAGACCGGTTACTGAAGGGTGTGTATTTCGTCACCCCGGAGCGGCGGCAGCTTGCCTTGGATTGTTCCTTGTCCACCGTTCGGGCAGTAGAACAGACCCGGGATACGGATATTTCCCTGTATGTGGGCATCCCCTTCTGCCCCACCCGGTGCAGCTACTGCAGCTTCGTCAGCCGCACCGTTGGCAAACAGACCCACAAGCTGGACGGCTACCTGCAAGCCCTGTACAAAGAACTCGCCCACACGGGAAAACTGTTGGCAAGTTCCGGCAAGACCATTCGTACCATCTATATAGGCGGGGGCACGCCCACCACCTTATCTGCCACCCAGATGGCCCAGCTACTGGATACCATCCGGGAGTCCTTTGACCTGTCCAGGTGTATAGAATTCACCGTGGAGGGCGGCCGCCCGGATACTCTGGACGGAGAAAAACTGCGTACCATCCGGCAGCACGGAGCTGACCGGATGAGTATCAATCCCCAGACCATGGAGGACGGGGTGCTCCGGACCTGCGGCAGACCTCACACCGCAGCGGATGTGGTACGCGCCTACCGTGAGGCTCAGGCTGCAGGCTTTACCGCCATCAATATGGACTTAATTGCAGGTCTCCCCCAGGATACCTATGAAGGCTTCTGCCGGTCGCTGGATGCAGTGGCTGCCTTAGATCCCGCCAATATCACCGTCCACACCCTTGCCTTAAAGAAGGGCGCGGATCTGTTTGAAAAGAAAGTTTCCCTGCCCGGCTACCGGGAGGTGGCCGCCATGGTGGACTACGCCAATAGCACCCTCCGCAGTCTTGGCTACAAGCCCTACTATCTGTACCGGCAGAAATATATGTCCGGCTCTTTCGAAAATGTTGGCTGGAGCAAGGACAGCGCAGATTGCCTGTACAACATCTATATGATGGAGGAGACCCACACCATATTGTCCTTGGGCGGAGGCGGCATGAACAAAGTGAACCTGCCCGACGGCAGTATTCAGCGCTTCCACAACCCCAAGTTCCCGGAGCAGTACATGGAGCAGATCGACGATGTGCTCCGCCAGAAAGAGGAGCTGTTTCAGCTGCTGTAACTCCGGTTTGCCTGCCGGCGGCGGTACTTTCTTGTTTCGGCAAGAAAGTATGATACAACATGATTGCGGACGACCAATGGTCGCCCCTACATTATTTCCCAAAAGGAAGTGGTATTTTGGATACATTGATTTCCGGGGTCACCGCGGTGACCATGAATGAAAAAATGGAGGTGCTCTTCGGTGCATATTTGGGCATCCGGGACGGAAAAATAACCTATATTGGCAAAACCGCCCCTGATGAGAAGCCAAATACCATCATTGACGGCACCGGCATGGTGGCGATCCCCGGTCTCATTAACTGCCACACCCATCTGGCCTCCTCGGTGCTGCGCAATTTCTTGGACGACACCGGTCGGGCAGAGACCCTGGAGCAGCTGCTGACCCGGCAGGATAAGCTGGATACCCGGGCCGCCAAGGCCGCTGCCCAGCTGGCCATCGCCGAGTGCCTGCGCTTCGGCATCACCTCCGTGTCCGACCTGTACTACTTCCCGGAGGCCACCGCCCAAGCGGTAGCAGAATCCGGGGTCAAGGCCAATATCGCGTTGTCTTCCTACCGGTTCATCGACCAGAACGAGGACTTCGTTTTTGAAACCGATGAACAGTGCCGGGAGCTGGCGCGGCTGACGGAAACCTGGCATAACTATGATCATGGCCGCATCAAAATCGATGCAGGCATTTACGCGGAATATACCAGCAATTATAAGCTCTGGGAGGCCTTGGCGGATTTTGCCGCAGAACAGAATCTTGGTATGCAGCTGCATTTGAGCGAGACCCAGCAGGAGGTAGACGGTTGCGAAGACCGCACCGGTCTTACCCCGGCGGAGCTCCTGTCCTGCCACCGGATCTTCTCTGTTCCCACCACCGCTGCTACCTGCGCCCATTTAACGGAACTTGAGCAGAAGCTACTGGGCAAGGCCAAGGCCACCGCCGTGGCTACCCCCGTTGCATCCGCCAAGCAGGGTCTTTCTTGCACCCCCATTGCTGACCTTGTAAAGGCCGGAATGAATGTGGCGCTGGGTACCGGCGGCGCTGTGGAGACCGGCAATTTGGATATGTTTGAAGTGATGCGCTCTGCCGCTCTACAGCAGCGGCTCTCCGGCGGCGATGCCGCCAAGCTCCCCGCACCGGCGGCACTGATGATGGCCACCGTCTGTGGCGCTACCGCCCAGAGGCGCAGCGACCAGTGCGGTATGCTGAAAGAGGGCATGGACGCGGACATCGCCTTGGTAGATTTCTCTGCCCCCCACCTGATGCCCTGCCACAATGTGCCGGCAGGTCTGGTGTTCTCCGCCAAGGGCGGCGATGTGGCCATGACCATGGTGCGGGGTAAGATCCTCTACCAAAACGGTCAGTTCCCCACCATAGATATGAATCATGTGGTGTCGGAGATCATGGAATATGCGATCCCCAAGCTGCTGCGTAACGAACAAGGAGGCTAATATGGGCGAAACTTCCAAAAAACAGACCTTCCTCCACGGCGCGGCGCTGCTGGCCATTGCCACAGCAGTGGTGAAGATCATTGGTGCCTTCTATAAGATCCCCCTGAAAATGATCATCGGCGACCAGGGCTACGGCTATTTCATCACCGCTTACGACATCTACTCGGTGCTGCTGATGATCTCCACAGCCGGTCTTCCCATTGCCATGAGCCGGATGATCAGTCAGGCCAGCTCCCTGGGCCACTACAACCAGGTGCGTCGTGTGTACAAAACCGCCCGGGGGATCTTCCTTGGTCTGGGTATCGTCAGCACGGCGTTGATGATGGGTCTTTCCGCCACCCTTGCGGACTGGCTGGAACAGCCCAATGCCAAATACGCCATCTTCTGTCTGGGCCCCTGCGCCCTGCTGATGTGCATCATGGCCACCTACCGGGGCTTTTTCCAGGGCCAGGGCAATATGCGCCCCACCTCCAATTCTCAAATGTTGGAAGCGGTGTGTAAGTTGATCGTTGGCCTTGCGGTCGCTTTCTTAGTCATGCGCTACACCAAGAGCATCCCTCTGGCTGCCGGCGCTGCCATTCTGGGCGTTACTGTTAGTTGTCTGTTTTCTGCCATTTATCTAAAGGGCAAGCAAGCCCCCGCCTACCGGGAGCTGCCGGCGACCGACGAGCAGCCTTGGAACTACAGCCGCACCGCCAAGCAGCTGCTGGCCATTGCCATACCTATCACCATCGGCTCTGCAGGTCTGCAGTTTTTGACAGTGGTGGAGCAGAAACTGTATATGGGTCAGCTGCTCACTGCCGGCGGTATGAGCCAGACCTCCGCCGACATCACCAAGGGTATCTACAATATGACCCAGACGGTGTTCAATATGCCCTGCGCCTTTATGATTCCCATCACCACCTCGGTGCTCCCCGCCATCACCGCCCAGCTGACCCTGGGTAACGATCATGGTGTCCGGGCCACGGAGGAGTCAGCCGCCAGAATCACAGGACTTTTGAGCCTGCCCTGCGCCGTGGGCCTTTCCCTTCTGTCCCGGCCTGTTATGGCGCTGCTTGGTGGCTACACCGGAGTGTCTTTGGATCTGGCGGGGTCTCTTCTGTCCGTCCTGGGTATCAATGTGTTCCTGTACGCCATTATCCAGTACACCAATGTGGTGCTGCAATCCCACGGCAAGCCCTCCGTTCCGGTAGTAAACATGCTGCTGGGCGGCGTTCTGAAGCTGGCGGTGGTCTACCTGCTGGTAGGCAATCCCAGCATCGGCATTCTGGGCGCGCCTATGGGCATGCTGCTGTGCTACGGCCTGATCGGTGCGATGAATCTCATCGCCATTGCCCGGCTTGTTCCCCAAAAACCCCGGCTGCTGCAGAATATTCTGCGGCCGGCGCTGCCGGCGGCCATTATGGGGCTGTGCGTGTGGGGCAGCTATCGAGGACTCATCGCTTTGCTGGGTGCAGGCTGCAGCCGGGTGATCCTGTGCGGCGTTCCCATTTGCATCGGAATCGCCGTCTACGGGGTCTGTGTGGTGCTGTTTAAGGCCATCTCCAAGGAGGATTGTCTGCTTTTGCCCAAGGGAGAGAAAATTTCCAAAATTTTACACCTATAAAATGGTTATTTTTACAAAAAATACTTGCAAAATTCGTAGAAATATGTTAATGTTAATTGAAATTCTTTTGAAAAGAGGTTATCCACTATGAATAAAACCGAACTGATCGCCGCCGTTGCTGCAAAGACCGGCCTGACCAAGAAGGATAGCGAAAAGGCTGTTTCCGCCGTATTTGGCACCATCGCCGACACCCTGAAGGCTGGCGAAAAGGTTTCTCTGGTTGGCTTCGGCACCTTTGACGTAAAGACCCGTGCTGCCCGCGAAGGCATCAACCCCCGCACCAAGGAAAAGATTCAGATCGAATCTTCCAAGCTGCCCTCTTTCAAGGCTGGCAAGGCTCTGAAGGATCTGGTAAGCGAATAAGAGTTAGTTTGCTTATTGTAAAGCCGGTACCCAGCAGGGCGCCGGCTTTATCAAGTCGGATCGTAGCCATGTCGTTCTGTGGGCCAAGGAGT
>JAZOBL010000003.1:0-6009 GCA_045595945.1 Faecousia sp. | reverse complement strand
TCCGACTTGAGCAAAGCCCCAACACGAATAATAATTTTGGAGATCTTCTATATCAGTATATGAAACTGAGAAAAAAGACACAAAAAGTCCTCGCCGCAGAAACTGGTTTATCCAGAGCAACAATAGGCAGAATGATTGCCAACACAGACAACCGCGGTGGTAGATATCGTACCACCGAAGAAGCGGTCGTGAAAATATGTATGGCATTGGATCTTGGACGTGAGAAGTCTAAAGAATTATATTACGCCGCCTTCCCAGAACGAAAGATCTGGTGGAAATGTATTGCCAATAGACAACCGATAGCAGCTGCAGATATGGAACTTGAAGAAGCCGGTTTGCCTACGCTGTTTGATTCTGACGCCAGCTAAAACTTCCGCCATCCCTTAGTTGAACAGGGATGGCGGAAAATTTTTTACAACTTTTTCAAAATGACTCACATGTGAGGCATTCGAGGGTAGATAGCATGTTACCATAAACTCAGTCAAGGGCGCCATGACTACTTAGGCTGCTATCGGCCGATGGCAGTACTTCTATGTTTGGGAGATGATCCTATGTTAAATATCCGTGATCTTCGGATCGACCCTGCCAGCTTGGGTCGTAAAATGTTGCTGGTCGATGTAATGCCCGCCTACGAGTATAAGGACGGCAAACGGACTGAGACCGTGACTGGCTACCGCTATGTGGTGTGCCTGGCAGAACATCGCCTGGAAAAGCTGAGTGTGCGCATCGACGGACCTCAGCAAATGGAACAGCCGGAAGGCTTTGTGGATGTGGAGTTTACCGACCTGGTCGTTACCGGCTATGAGTCTCAGGGCAAGCTCCAGTTCTCCGCGAAAGCCAGCGGCATCTTCCCTGTGGATTAATCCACACCTATTCGTCTGAGGGCGATCCCGCGGGGCGGCTGGGGGTAAGTATTTTTCCCTAAAGAAAAATATCCCCCGCCGTAACGCGGGAGAAGTCCTCGCTCGCATAGGTTAGTATTACCTATGCGAGCGAAGTAGCAGTAGCAAAAAGGAGAATTTTGTCTATGTACGAAAGCTATACCCAGTCACGCAAGTGGCAGTTGACCATTAACAACCCCCAAGACCACGGTATGACCCATGATGTGATCATCGACCGCGCGCAGAAGTTTAACCCCGACTACTTCTGCATGGCAGACGAGATCGGCGCATGCGGTACATATCACACCCATGTTTACCTCTATTCAACCTCGCCTATGCGGTTCGGCACACTCAAAAGGCGCTTTCCTACGGCCCACATTGAAAAAGCCATTGGAACATCCCAAGAAAACCGGGATTATATGCGCAAGGAGGGCAAATGGGCAGAAACCGCCAAAGCCGAGACCCGTGTTGAAGGCACATTCAAGGAGTTCGGTGTGCTGCCTAATGAGGCTTCTGAGAAAAGCCCCAAAATGGCGCAGCTGATGCAGGATGTCAAAGGCGGTCTTTCCACCACAGAGATCATTGAAAACGATCCCAGCTTTGCTTTTAAGATCAATGACATTGATGCTCTGCGGGAGAAGCTGCTCTTTGAAAAATTCCGAAAAGAAAACCGGCCGGTGAAAGTGAATTATCTCTATGGTGATAGTGGTACCGGCAAGACCCGGAGCATCTATGAAAAGCACCCTCCGGAGGATGTTTACCGTATCACTGATTACAGTGGACAATCCGGTGCTCGCTTTGACGACTACCATGGAGAGCCTGTGATCGTGTTTGAGGAATTCCATTCCCAGGTGCCTATTTCAGCGATGCTGAACTTCCTGGATATTTATCCTCTGAGACTGCCTGCTCGTTACCGTGACCGCGTTGCCTGCTTTGACACGGTTTACATCACCTCCAACATTCCGCTGGAGGATCAGTATCGTGATATTCAAAAGCACGAGATGGAAACCTGGCACGCATTTCTGCGACGCATTCATTCGGTAACCGAGTTCCGCCGGGGTCTGCCCCCACGAGAGGTTCCTCATGAGACGGTTTGAAAAGGAACGGCTGCAACGCCGTTCCAGTCTCCGTGAGCATCTACCCAGACCGAACGCCACCTCCGACGCGCCTGTGAAACTGATTTTCGTCGCCCTCTACATCCTTGGGGCAATCCTGGTATGGAGCAAGCAGGATGAGATCGCACTGACCGCTGAGACAACTGCGCTACTTTCACCTATCGCCAGCTTTGTAATGCGGCATATCTTTGCTGTGTACTTGGTAGTCGGTGGAGTGTTTCTCACCATACTCATTCTGTTTCCTCTTGGAAAGAAGGCTGCCCAGGATCAGCTCCGGAGCATCGGACTCGTTAACCATACCGATATGGTGCCTGCTCTGAAACGGAGGTACAAGGACAAACAGAACCCCCGTATATCAGTCTGGGAATTCAGCTCTCAAGGAATACCGCTTAAGACTTGGGAGGACAAGCAGGCAGCCATTGAAACGATCTTGGACATCACCGTCGTCAAGATGAAATATGGGTCTGGGAAAAGCCGTGTTCTCCTCTATACTGTTCCTGCCAGAACGGATCTGCCGGAAGCGATAGACTGGAATGATAAGTACCTTTCCCATAAGCCCTTCATACTGGCTTTAGGTGAAAGCTTTACCGGACCGATCACCGTGGACCTTGTAAAAGTGCCCCACATTCTCTTAGGTGGATCTACGGGCAGCGGTAAAAGTGTTCTGCTGAAGCTGCTCCTCATGCAGGCATTAAAGAAAGGCGCAATCGTCTGCATTGCAGATTTCAAAGGTGGTGTGGATTTCCCACCCATTTGGCACAAGCAATGTCGTATGTGCATTGAGGAAGAATCTACACTTGCGCTTCTTACGGAGCTTGTGGACGAGCTGCAATGCAGGAAAGCCTTGCTGGCAGCCTCCGGGCAGCCCAACATTGACCGCTATAACGAAGCCACAGGAGAAAGCCTGCCACGGTACATCTTCGCCTGTGACGAGATTGCGGAGATGTTGGACAAAACCGGTCTGACAAAGGAACAGAAAGAAATCGTCGGCAAGATCGAGAGCAAGCTTTCTATGATCGCCCGACAGGGCCGTGCCTTTGGTATCCACCTGATTCTTGCCACTCAGCGTCCGGATGCCAATATCCTTTCCGGTCAGATCAAGAACAATGTGAACTGCCGGATCTGCGGCCGCGCCGATACCATCCTGTCACAGATTATCCTGGATAGCACTGCCGCAGCGGAACAAATCCCCAAGGATGCCCGTGGTCGGTTCCTGCTCCACGACGGCACTCTTTTCCAAGCCTATTGGTTCGACGACAGAGGAGGTTGATACTATGACATCGTCTAACCTGCAAAATAAATATCCACCTGTCCTCTGTGTAAGGCAGGTGGCCGAAATATTGGTGGTCAGTCATAACACCGCATATGAGTTGGTCCGTTCCGGAACGATTCATAGTGTCCGTGTGGGTCGCAACTACCGCATCCCCCTGGAGGCGGTGATTGACTACCTGAGTAAGCACTAATCTCGTTGCGGAAAGACCGCATTTATGGTATAATATAGGTGTACCTGCTATGCGGCAACGAAAGGAGTAATATTTATGCCGCAGAGCAAAAGAACCACCTCCGGTATGGGATCCATTCGCAAAGTCACCAAGGTAGTAAAAGGCAAAGAGTACACTTACTACGAAGCCAGATACACCGAGGGCTTTGACCCCAGGACCGGAAAGCAAATCCAACGCAGCATCTCAGATAAATCCAAAAAGGTCGTTGCCCAAAAGCTGAAAGCCGCCTTGGCCGCCATCGACGCAGGCACTTACAAAGCGCCTTGCAAGATGACCGTTGCCCAATGGCTGGACATTTGGGTTGCCGAGTATCTGAACAGTGTAAAACCCTTGACCAAGCACAATTACAACAAGCAGGTGCAAAAGCATTTGAAGCCTGCTTTGGGTGCTGCCAGACTGGAAGCCTTGGACACCCACACCATCCAGCGGTTTTACAACTCTCTGATTGCCTCCGGGTTATCCCCCAAGACGGTCAAGAATGTTCACGGCATCCTGCACTGCGCCTTGCAGCAAGCCATTGCCTGCGATTACATTTATCGCAATCCCGCAGATGCTTGCAAACTGCCGAAGGTCACCAAGCCGGAGATCAAGCCGTTAGAGCCGGAAGAAATTGCCCGTCTGCTGAAAGAAGCAGAGCAGGACGATTACTGCAATCTGTTCATCGTGGCCATGTTCACCGGTATGCGCCAAGGCGAGTTGTTAGGTCTTGCATGGGAGAGTGTAGACTTCCAAACCGGTATCATCACCGTCAAACAACAACTGCAGTGCAAAGACGGCAACTACTTTTTGGAGACACCCAAAAGCGGCAAGAACCGCACCATCCTTCCTGCACCCATCGTTATGGATGCCCTCCGCAATCAGCTGCAGCGGCAACAGAAAGAACAGGAGCAGGCAGGCAAGATGTGGGATAACCAATTCAATCTGGTGTTCACCGATGCTTTGGGAAAATACCTTGTCCGCCGCACGGTGGTCAAGCATTTCAAAAAGATTTCTCAAAGAGCCGGTATTTCTGATGATGCCCGTTTCCACGATCTGCGCCACAGCTTTGCTGTTTCCTCTTTGTATGCCGGCGATGACATCAAAACGGTGCAAGCAAATTTAGGTCACGCAACCGCCCAATTCACTCTGGATGTGTACGGCCACGTGACCCAAAAGATGCGCCAGGACAGCGCAAATCGGATGCAAAAATTCTACGAACAATTAAGTTCTGAAAACGCTCAATAAGGGGAAAATAAGGGGAAACTCGTTTCCCTGTGCCTGTTTTCAAAACAAATTACCTCAAAAAGTTCGGAAAATAAAAGAAAACAGTCAGTAATCGTAAGATTTACTGACTGTTTCTTGGCAGGGGCACAAGGACTTGAACCCTGAGCCTACGGTTTTGGAGACCGCCGCTCTACCAATTGAGCTATACCCCTATTTATATAAAAGACAGATGTCCTGTTATCTGGTGGGCCCTCAGGGATTCGAACCCGGGACTATCCGGTTATGAGCCGGAGGCTCTAACCAACTGAGCTAAGGGCCCGTAAACAAAAAGTGCCTGAGCACCATCGCCGGGTTATTATATCACCCGGCAATCACATTGTCAAGGTTTTTCTTTATTCCAACGCCCGACGAAGTTTCTCCAGCGCCCGTTTCTCAATTCGCGATACATAGCTCCTACTGATCCCCAATGCAGTGGCAACTTCCCGTTGCCGTTGGGGGGGATTATTCTGCAGGCCATAACGCAAGCAGATCACCTGTCGCTCCTGTTCTGTCAGGCAGGTATCCACCAATTGTCGCACCACACCCAGCTGCTCCCGATTACTGACTTGCTCAAACAAGTCCTCATCTTCGCTCACCACATCCATCAGCGACAACGCCGTTCCGTCTGTGCCGGTGTCGATATAGTCGGAAAGGGATACATCATGGCTGGATTTCCGTTGGGCACGAAAATGCATAAGGATCTCATTTGCTATCCTCTCCCCAATGGGTTTTCGTCTCCAATTCCACGTCCTCATCCTCATTCTCGTCACCAAAAGGCATCAAATCCTCGTCTTCCTCGTTTTCGGCAACGGAATTTTGCATTAAGGACGAAATATCAGGATATTCGATCTCTCCGTCCTGAGCACCAAACAGAACGATGTGGGCATTTTCCCCGTCCCAGATGATCCGGCGCACGATGGTGCGGATGGCAGCCCGCTTCTGCTCATAGGTCATATCGTCAAATCCATTTCGGATGGTGGCCAGAAGCTGACGCATCACATCAAATTCAATGTCACTGAGGGCGTGCTCGGCGGCAATGCTCACCATCTCGTCAATGCTTTCGGAAAGGTTGCCAATTTCCGCATTGATCTCTTCCATTCGGGTAAGAATCGACCGTTTGACTGCGCTTTCCTCAGTCTCTGCCAAAGTATCCACCAAGGAGCTGACCTTCTTTTCCAGGTCGGCTTTTTCTTTTCGCATTGCGGAAAGGCGCTGTTCGTACTGCTCCCGGTTACCGGAGTAGAACATCTTGCTCTTTTCCAGCTGCTG
>JAZOBL010000002.1:0-24111 GCA_045595945.1 Faecousia sp. | reverse complement strand
AGGATCAGCACATCGATCCGGTCTTTGTATTCCGGAAGGGAATCAGCAGGGTAAACCGCTGTTTCCGGAAAGCAGGGCTGCAGCTTCTTAGGATCACGCCGGGTGAAGATGCCAAAAAGCGCCATATCCGGATTCTGCCGGATGGCAAGCTCCACCCCCCGGCCTAAGTTGCCATAGCCTAAAATCGCGATACGAATGGGTGTCATAGTCATTCCTCTCATTCTGCAAACAGTGGGGTGGACAGATACCGGTCACCTGTGTCCGGGAGCACCACCACGATGGTCTTGCCGGGATGTTCTTTTGCCAGTTCCAGAGCGGCGTGGAGAGCAGCGCCGGAGGAGATACCGCACAGGATCCCCTCGGTTCTGCCCAGAAGCCGGGCAGCATCATACGCCTGCTGTTCCGTCACAGGCATAACTTTGTCATAGACTGTCCGATCCAGCACACCGGGGATAAAGTTGGCCCCAATACCCTGCAGACCGTGGCTGCCGGCAGTTCCGCCGGAGAGCAGGGGAGAGCCAGCCGGCTCTACCGCCACTACCTGCAAGGCGGGGTTTTGCTGCTTCAAATATCGGCCGGCGCCGGTGATGGTGCCGCCGGTACCTACACCGGCTACGAAAATATCCACCTGCCCCTGGCTGTCCTGCCAGATCTCCGGGCCTGTGGTGGCCGCATGGGCGGCGGCATTGGCAGGGTTATTAAACTGATCCGGGATAAAGCTGCCCGGCAGCGCCTTGGCAAGTTCCGCTGCCTTGTCGATGGCGCCCTGCATACCCAGCTTGCCGGGGGTCAGCACCAGCTCCGCGCCGTAAGCGGCCATCAAAAGCTGCCGTTCCCGGCTCATGGAGTCGGGCATGACGATGATCACCCGGTAGCCCCGGGCGGTGGCCACGGAGGCAAGGCCGATGCCGGTGTTGCCGGAGGTGGGTTCAATGATCACAGAGCCTTCTTTCAGAAGCCCCCGGTCTTCCGCGTCAAGGATCATGGACAGAGCCACCCGATCTTTGGCAGAGCCGGCAGGATTCATACACTCCAGCTTTGCCAGCACCCGGGCAGAAAGACCTAATTTGGTCTGCAATCCCTGCAGCTCCAGCAGGGGGGTGTGACCAATCAGCTGGCTGACAGATGTATAAAGCGCCATGGGGATTCCTCCTTTGCTGTTTATGGAAATTATACCCTCCGGAGCAATTTGTTGTCAAGCGGAACATTGACAAGGAAATCTTCCTATGATATAAAGAGAAAAAAACCAGAGGAGGTCTTACGATGACCTTTGAAGCGAAAATCGAGCAGGTAGTGGACAGTATTCTGCAGGACTACCGGACAGACCGGGATATCGACCGGATCGAAGATTGCAGCACCCCGGACCGGGATGCCATGATCGATATCATCCAAAAACTCCGCAGGATCGTATTCCCCGGGTATTTTCGGGATAAGACCTACCGGATGTATAACGCCAAGCATAACCTGTCTATGCTCATTGAGGATGTGATGTTCCACCTGAACCGGCAGGTGGCACTGGTGTTCCGCAACAGCGGCCTGCCTGAGCAGGAGGCCCAGACCCGGGCCCAGGAGGTTTGCCTGGAATTCTTCCGGCAGATCCCTCAGGTGCGGGCTTTGGTTCAGACGGATCTGCAGGCGGCCTTCGACGGAGACCCGGCAGCCACCGGTATGGCGGAGATCATCTTTGCCTACCCCGGCCTGTTTGCCATTACGGTTTACCGGCTGGCCCATGTGCTGTATACCCTGCAAGTACCTATGCTCCCCAGAATTATGACCGAGCACGCCCATAGCATCACCGGTATCGACATCCACCCCGGCGCTACCATCGGTAAGTTCTTTTTCATCGACCACGGCACCGGCATCGTCATTGGCGAGACCACGGTGATCGGTGACAACGTAAAGATCTACCAAGGCGTGACCCTGGGCGCGCTGTCTACCCGGGGCGGTCAAAGCCTGCGGGGTAAGCGGCGGCATCCCACCATTGAGGACAATGTGACCATCTACGCCGGCGCATCTGTGCTGGGCGGCGAAACGGTGATCGGCCGGGATTCGGTGATCGGTTCCAATGCCTTTATTACCCAGTCTGTGCCGGCCTGTACCACCGTGAGCATCAAAAGCCAGGAGCTGCAGATGCGTACCCGGTCCGATTGCCCCCAGTGCCAGACCTGTGCCAATCCCTTCTGCAACGAGTAAGAAAAGCCGCCCTCTGGGCGGCTTTTTTCGTCTATCCCGGCAAAAGCAGCAGCAGCGGGTACAGCAAAGAACCCTGTGTGCTGTCGATTTGCTGAAAGAGCCCGTTATCTTTGGAAAGGTACGCAGCACCCTCCTGCCGGTATACGGTTTCTTCGCCCCAGCTGTCTTCCACAATAAATTTGCAGGAAAACTCGCTGCCTGTGGGGATCCCGGTCACCGGGCTGCCTGCGTCCAGCAGCCGCAGATAATTGAGCAGGTGACCCATGTTCTGCTGATCGGTATACTGCCGGTACAATGTGGTGCTGCCGCTGTGATACAGCACCTGCACCCGGGTGACTACCTGAACGGTAGCGGGCGTTTCCTTTTTACAGCCGGTGAGCAGCAACGGCAGCAGCAAGAATACAATCCATCGTTTCATACCACACCTCGTTTACAGATAGGATGGCAGAAAAAACGGAAATTATGAAAAACCGCTATGGAATTTTCATTCCATAGCGGTTTTGATTACAGGTCGCAGTTGCCTACGGTTCTGGGGAAGGGAAGCACATCCCGGATGTTGCTCATACCGGTCAGATACATGACGCAGCGCTCAAAGCCCAGGCCAAAGCCGGCGTGGCGGGCAGAGCCGTACTTCCGAAGATCCATGTAGAAGTCGTAGTCGGCAGGGTTCATGCCCAGCTCCTCGATCCGGGCCTTCAGCAGCTCGTAGTTGTCCTCACGCTGGCTGCCGCCGATGATCTCGCCGATGCCGGGGACCAGACAGTCCATAGCGGCCACGGTCTTGCCGTCGGGATTCAGCTTCATGTAGAAGGCCTTGATCTCCTTGGGGTAGTCGGTGACGAATCCCGGGCGCTTGAACACTTCCTCGGTCAGGTAGCGTTCGTGCTCGGTCTGCAGGTCGCAGCCCCAGTAGACGGGGAAGGCAAACTTGTCGTTGCACTTCTCCAGAATCTCAATGGCCTCGGTGTAGGTTACATGACCGAAATCAGAGTTCAGCACGTGATTGAGCCGCTCCAGCAAGCCCTTGTCCACGAAACTGTTGAAGAACGCCATCTCCTCGGGAGCATGCTCCAGCACATAGGAGATGATATACTTGATCATATCCTCCGCAAGGCGCATATCGTCGGAAAGGTCCGCAAAGGCGATCTCCGGCTCGATCATCCAGAACTCGGCCGCGTGCCGGGTGGTGTTGGAATTCTCTGCCCGGAAGGTGGGGCCGAAGGTATAGATGTTCTTAAAGGCCATGGCGAAGGTCTCGCCGTTGAGCTGGCCGGACACGGTTAGGTTGGTGGGCTTGCCGTAGAAATCCTGGGAGAAATCCACCTTGCCGTCCTCAGTCTTGGGAACATTGTTCAGATCTAAAGTGGTGACCTGGAACATCTCGCCCGCACCCTCACAGTCGGAACCGGTGATCAGGGGTGTATGGACATAGATGAAATCCCGATCCTGGAAGAACTGGTGAATGGCCATGGCAGCCAGAGAGCGGACGCGGAACACCGCCTGGAAGGTGTTGGTCCGGGGACGCAGATGGGTAATGGTCCGCAAAAACTCCATAGAATGACGCTTGGGCTGCAGGGGATAGTCGCCGGTGGAGGGGCCCTCCACGGTCACATCCAGCGCCTGGATCTCAAAGGGCTGCTTGGAATCGGGAGTCAGCACCACGGTGCCCTTGATGATCAGGGCAGCGCCGATATTGATCTTGGAGATCTCCTGGAAATTGGAGATCGTGTCATTATAAACCACCTGGACGGGGTTAAAATAAGTGCCATCGTTCAGCATAATAAAGCCAAACTGCTTGGAGGGGCGGCGATTACGCACCCAGCCGCCAATGGTTACCACTTGGTCGGCGTACTTGGCAGTGTCCTTGTACAGTTCGCGGATCGAAATCAGTTCCATGGTCAAAACCTCTCTTCTTCAGGGTATCAAAATCTACAATATAGAAAGTATACGCCAAATTGGCAGATTTTACAAGGGGTTTGTTCGCTTTTTTTAGGCAATGGTGAAAACCGTGATACTGCCAGATTTCATATTCCGGAAATTTTCAATGAGCATCCCTATGCTGCTTTCCCATTTTTACGGAGAATTGTACTGCGTCGGAGGATCTGAAAGCGTTTGGAACGGTGCATGAAAACAGCCTGTGCAGATCAAGACCGCACAGGCTGCTTTCTTACGGAAGGAAGGGTTGCCATATTTCCGGTAAGGAACACCGGCCTTTTCGGCGCAGATGTTTTTACAGCTTCTCAAAGCCGACCAGCAGGCCGCCTTTTTCAGCATAATAGCTGCACAGACCTCTGCAGCGGTGGATTTGAACATCCACCTGCGGCAGCTGCGACAGGATCATGTCCTGCAGCTTTTGGGCAGCCCTTTCGTTCATACAGTGGGCGATACGCACCTTTCCTTGGGATAAGCCGTTGCTCTTCAGATGAGACAGGATCGCGGCCAGAGATTTTTCCTCGCCCCGACACTTGTTGGTGGGCTCCAGTGTGCCCTGATCACTGGCCTTGCCCACGATCCGGATGCCCAGAACACCGGCGATCTTGGCCACAGCCGGGGACACTCTGCCGTTGGCAGCAAAGTTTTTCAGGGACTCCAGCATAAAGGTAAGCCCGGTCTGCTGCTGATATGCCTGGATTTCTCGGCAAATATCGTGGAAGGTCATTCCATCGCGGATGTATTCTTCCAGCTTTTCGAGGATCAGCACCAGCTCAGGACCGGCGGACAGGGAGTCGATCACGCACACCTGCTTGCCTGGATGTTCCGTTTCATACATCTGCTTGGCGATGCAGGCGGCATTATAGCTGCCGGATAAGCCACTGGTGATGGTGACACAGTAGACTTCGTCGGCCTCCCCAAAGGCCTGAAGCCAATCGGCAGGATTGGGACAGGAGGTCTTGCTCCTTCCCTTGTAGGAATCGAACCAGGACACCATAGCATCCACATCCAACGACCCATCATCTGTGAATTCCTGTGTATCTGTGATCACCTTCAAGGGGGCTGCTGCAAACGCCGCGTGCTGTAGCTTCAAAATATTTGCGGAGGAGTCCGCAACGATTCGAATGGTTCTCATAGGTGAAAGCACCTGCCTTTCATAATCTTTTGGTATGGTACCATCCAAGGAGGAAGGTTTCCACCTACCGTTGGGGATCCATACTCTCCGGTGGGTAGAATCGGCGGTTTGCAAAACTCTACTCCGGCGCTACTGCTATGGATACTTTCCGGTCTGCAACAGTTTTATTCCATTCCGGCAGGGGGGCAGCCGCCGGGCTTCTCTTTGCGGCGCTTAGAATACAAACGCCGCTCTCCCGGGGAAGAGCCGCGTTCGCACAGATGGGGGAAAAGAAGCTGCTTGGATTATTTTGGGTTTTCGGGATTACCGCAGCCGGCACAATGACCGGAGCAGCTGCTGCAGGCACCGGTACATTTCGCCCCATCGGGGCAGCCAATGCACTTGACGCCTCTTTTTTTGGCTTTGTAAAGATACCGGATCACCAACCCGAGCATAGCGGCGATCAGGGCGATGACAAGAAAATCAATCGGTTTCATAGACATTACTTACCTTTCAGAGCATATTCAGCAGCCAGAGTCTTGTTGGTCTTCCGAATCATGCCTGCGATCACCACACCGATCACCACCACAACAGCCAGACCGATGAGAGCGGCAACGATGTTCAGGGATGCCGGAGCGGTGATCAGAGTGCCGATGGTATAAACCAGGTATGCGATGGTATAGCCGGTTGCGAATTGCAGGCCGATACCGCCCCAGAACCACTTGCGGTCCTTGATCTCAGAGTTCATAGCACCCAGAGCAGCAAAGCAGGGGGGTGTGAACAGGTTGAACATCAGGTAAGCCAGAGCAGCCACCTTGGTCAGCGCAAGAATACCTGCCACCTCTGCGCCTGCGCCTTCCATCAGCGCCAGCTCCTCGGTATCGATCAGGTTCTCCAGGCCAACAAAGCAGACAGCCAGCGTACCGACGACATTTTCCTTGGCGATGAAGCCGGTGACGGCTGCGGCAGCCAGCTGCCAGGAAACAACACCAACGATAGGCACCAGCAGATAAGCGATAGGGTTAGCAATAGTAGCCAGAATGGACTCGGAGGCAACCTCAGCCTCCTGGAAGCTCCAGTTGAAGGTCTGCATGACCTGTACCACAGTATTGCACACCAGGATCACAGTACCGGCCTTAACGATGTACGCCCAGCCGCGGCTGCACATGGAAACGAATGCACGCTTGACAGAGGGCAGCTTATACTCGGGCAGCTCAATGATGAAGAAGGACTTGCGGTTCTTGTGACCGGAAATCTTGTTTACCAGCAGAGCACCCACCAGGATCAGAACGATACCCACGAAGTACATCATGGTGCCGACCCAACCGGCATCGTCAAAGAACGCACCGGCAAACAGGGCGATCACAGGCAGCTTTGCGCCGCAGGGCATGAAGGGGGTCAGCATAGCGGTGGCGCGGCGTTCCCGCTCGTTGCGGATGGTACGGCAGGCCATAACGCCGGGGATGGCGCAGCCGGTGCCGATGACGAAGGGGATGACGGACTTACCGGACAGGCCAACCTTCTTGAAGATGGGGTCCAGAACCACAGTGGCACGGGCCATATAGCCGCAATCCTCCAGCAGTGCGATCAGGAAGTACATGACCATGACCAGGGGCAGGAAACCAACAACCGCCGCCACACCGCCGATGACGCCGTCAACCAGCAGTGCCTGCAGAATCGGAGAAGAACCGGAGACCAGCGCACCAACCCAACCCTGGAAAGCTTCCAGCCAGCCGACCAGCAGGTCTGCCAGCCAAACACCCAGGCCCAGAGACCCATCAGACTGAGAGACGTGGAACACCAGGAACATGATCAGAGCGAAGATGGGCAGACCTGCGATGGGGTGGGTCAGCACAGCATCGATCAGATCCTGGAAGTTCCTGTTCTTGGTCAGCACCTTACGGGTCTCCACCGAGGCCACGATGGTATTGACAAATACAAACCGATTGCGGTCAGCGGCTTCCACAGCAGCCTTGTCGGTCAGATCCACATTGCTCTGGTTGTAGGGAGCCTTCTGACCCTGACCGTTTAGAGCAGCAGCGGCTTGAATCACCTCCTTCAGACCGTCACCGGTGGTGGAGGTAGTGTCGACTACAGGGCAGCCCAGCTTCTGGGACAGAGCCTGCACATCGATCTTGGTTTCCTTCTTCTTGTTGATGTCGTGCTTGTTCAGCGCCACAACAACGGGGATGCCCAGCTCCAGCAGCTGGGTGGTGAAGAACAGGGAGCGGCTCAAATTAGTGGCGTCCACGATGTTAATGATCACATCGGGATGCTCGTTCTTGACATAGCCGCTGGTAATGCTCTCTTCGGAAGTGAAGGGAGACATGGAATAGGCACCGGGAAGGTCGACAGCGATCAACTCCAGGTCACCTGCATAAGCCTTCTTAATAGGAGCCTCTTTTTTGTCAACGGTAACACCTGCCCAGTTGCCCACCTTTTCGTTACGACCGGTCAGCGCATTGTACATGGTGGTCTTACCACTGTTTGGATTGCCCGCAAAAGCAATTCTCATTTTGGATTCCTCCTCTTTCAATTACATTTTAACAGCTGAAACTGCGGAAATGCATATGTGTTAGCAATTGCTAACGACTAGACGAAAAGCAATCAGTGGACTGCTTCTGACGGTCTTTCATCAAACGATGATCGCCTCAGCCAACTGGTTGTCAATGTTATATCTTCCGTCCTTAATGGAAACGGTACAGCCGCCTCTTCTGCGGGAAACCACTGTGATGGGTTCGCCACTGTAGCAGCCTAAGGAAAACAGAAAGCTGTTAAGCTCCTCATCATCCGTGTCGATGTGCTGAATGATATACTCCTTGCCTTCCTCTGCAATTGATAAATTCATAGATACCACCTGATTTGGAAATCAATAATAGCATTTTGTTTGCAGCGGCTAACAAACTTACAAAAATAATTCGTTAGCAGCCGCTAACCACTTCCATATAATAGCGCCGGAGGAAGCATTTGTCAAGCCCCTTAGGGAACTTTCTTTGAAAATTTTCTCCACTTGAAATTTAGAAAAGGCCGTGTTAAAATTAGAAAAAGCTGATTTTCGGAGGATATTCCATGTCAATTCATGAGTCTGCCGAGATGTATCTCGAAACCATATATAACCTCTCCCAAACAAGCGCTGCGGTGCGCAGCGTGGATGTGGCAGAGGCTCTGAGCTATTCCAGACCCAGCGTCAGCCGGGCGGTGGGCCTGCTGAAGAGTGACGGGTACCTGACTGTGGACCGGGACGGGTTTTTGTCCTTAACGGAGACCGGGAAGAAAATTGCAGAGAAAATCTACGAGCGCCACACGGTGCTGGCTGCTGCGTTGATGGCCTTGGGGGTCGACAAGGAAACTGCCACTGAGGATGCTTGTAAGATTGAACATGATATCAGCGACAAAAGTCTGGAAGCGATCAAGGCCCACATGAAAATCTATATGCCAAAATAACCTTTGTATGCAATAACAGCGGTCAGCTCCCGAGCTGACCGCTGTTATTTGTTTATCTGATTTCTGTCACAGCATAGCCTACCTGCTGGGAGTTTGCCCAGATCCTGTAATTCATAGCGTAAGTGCAGTGCGTACATGCACATCAGTGACTCCTGCCTCATATACTGTGACGATGCCGTAAAGGAGGGGGCAGAAGAACCACCGTCTGCCTGTATCAAATTCCGTCGAAAACACGTATGATAGGATACAAACTGAATGTTAGGAGGGGTTATGTTGAGTAGATACAATGGCTTCGATGACAGAAACTGTGACACCCAATTCGATGATCATTCATGCAAACGCTACCATCCGAAAGACTATGGGTGTGCGGATCGGGAGCAATGCTGTTCCTGCACAAATTGTCCGCCGGGGCCTGCGGGTCCCCAGGGTCCTGTTGGCCCGAGAGGGCCAGCCGGTCCTCAGGGGATTCCGGGCGTCAGAGGTCCGGTAGGCCCGCAAGGCCCGGAAGGTGTAGCCGGCCCTGTGGGTCCCCAGGGACCTGTGGGGGAAACCGGCGCGATCGGTCCTCAGGGGCCTGCCGGTGTTGCCGGTCCTGCCGGCCCGCAGGGCCCCGCAGGAGTTGCCGGCCCGGTTGGCCCACAAGGACCAACGGGGGAGGCCGGTCCAGTAGGTCCTCAAGGTCCTGCCGGTGTTGCGGGACCAGCAGGTCCGCAAGGTCCTGCCGGCGTAGCTGGCCCTATAGGCCCCCAAGGTCCTGCAGGTGAAGCGGGGCCTGTTGGCCCTCAGGGTCCTGCAGGTGAAACCGGTCCCACTGGTCCCCAAGGCCCTGTTGGTGTCACTGGCCCTGCCGGACCTCAAGGCCCCGCAGGGGCTGCTGGTCCGGTCGGCCCCCAAGGCCCTATCGGTGAAACCGGACCTGCTGGTCCTCAGGGACCCGCCGGTGTAGCTGGGCCTGTAGGCCCCCAAGGCCCTGCTGGTGAAACCGGTCCCGCTGGTCCCCAGGGACCTGCCGGCGGTGTTCTGAGCTATGCGGATTTCTATGCTTTAATGCCGCCCGATAATGCAGTAACCGTTGCCCCCGGTACAGATGTCAGCTTCCCACAGGATGGGCCCAACAGTGGCACTGGTATTGCCAGATCTGGGCCCAGTTCGTTTAACCTGGCAGAAATCGGCATCTACCAAGTACTGTTCCAGGTGAGCGTGACCGAAGCAGGACAGCTGATTTTGACCCTAAATGGCGAAGACTTGGCATATACAGTGGCAGGCCGCGCAACGGGAACCTCGCAGATTGTTGGAATGGCAATTGTGGAAACAACTTCTGTCGACTCTGTTCTGACGGTGCGAAATCCGGAAGGAACCGCTGCGGCACTGACAATTACACCTTTGGCAGGGGGTACCCGGCCGGTCTCTGCACACTTGGTAATCACACAGCTTCAATAATGCATGAATGACCGCAGGCTTTGATCAACGATAAAGAATCATCCCACCTAAGCCCATTGGGGCTTAGGTGGGACAGCTGCCTCCGGCACAAGGCAGTCCTCTCGATAAGCTGCGGCTTCGTTTCGTCGGTTGGAATCTCCGGCGATCAAAAAGCAGATACCCCGATGGGGCATCTGCTTTTTTGGTGACCCGGCGGGGGTTATTTGCAGCTGCTCCAAAGGTGCAGATAGAAGGACTTTTTCGGTGACCCGCCGGTCGATTCGTTTGCATTTTTCGCGTGGCGAAAAATAGAGGTTCGCCTCCGTCCAGCCGTCGGCGGCGACGCTCGTCCGCGTTGCATTTACATGATTCGAATCTCCGTCTGTTCTGTTCAAACAATAAAAACCACCCCGCTGGGTGGCTTTTATTGTTTGGTGACCCGCCGGAGATTCGAACTCCGGACCCACTGCTTAAAAGGCAGTTGCTCTACCGACTGAGCTAGCGGATCAAACGAAACCTCGAAGGATGGATTTTGAATGGTGAACTAGGGATATTGCTTTGGATGAAAGTTTGAAAGCGTAGGAATACTGGATGTATTTCAAGCATTTCAAACTGCACAGACAAAGCAATAGAACGGTTCAGCATCAAAAGACAGCGTTCAGAGGTTGAGTTGGCTGGGATGGCAGGATTTGAACCTACGAATGCCAGAGTCAAAGTCTGGTGCCTTACCGCTTGGCGACATCCCAATGTAGGGTGTCCGGCGCTGGACACACGGGGTATTATAGCATGGGGATTTTTATTTTGCAACTACTTTTTCTCGAAATGAGAAAAATATACAATAAGATGGGAAGAAATAGAGGTTCCTAACCGTTGCGGTTATTTTTCCGTTGATTTCCCCGGGGAAATATGGTACGATTTTACAAAAGTCGGCGACTGCCCATATGTGCAGATACGAACAGCGCAGGAAGAGGTGCGTTCTATGGATGATCGCAAAGAGGTACTGAAAAGCCTGAAAAAGGAAAGAATAATTGCAAAGCGGGAGCACTATACCCGCTGGAAGGTGCTGGCAATATTGGTGCTGGTGATTGCGCTGGTGTGCGCTCTGACGGTGGCCGTGGGCGAACTGCAGGATACAGGGCCGTTTTCCCTTGGGATCGAGCAGGTTCGGGAGCTAGTCCGGGAGGCAGAAACACACCTTGGACTGGATTTATCCGGGGCAAGACTCTGGTGGCAGGAGGGCCGCATCGGGATCATCTGCAGTGTGGCTGCGTTGGTTTGCTTTGTGCTGTTTGTGGTATTTGCGGTGCTGTGGAGTCGGGGTAAGCGGAAATGGAAACGCTCCGATGCCTATCTGGACTACAGAACTATGAAAGTGACCCTGAAAGCGGAAAAACTGGCCGCCAAAGGGAAATAGAAAAAACGCCATCCAACCGGATGGCGTTTTTGGCGTTTTAGTTCAGCAGGAAAACGCCCAGATTCAAATACCCAGCAAAGGTTACCCACAATAGGTACGGCAGCAGAAGATCCCCTGCCCGCTCCTTGATCCGGGAGAATAGCAGCATGGTGATCAGGATCGCCACCCACAGAGCCAGTAGCAGGAAAAATGCCGTCAGGTAAAGCTGCCACCGGAAAAACAGCAGCGGCCAGATAAAATTCAGCGCAAGCTGCACGCCGTAGGCGATCAGAGCTTTCCGGATGGCTGCCGGATCCTTGCCGGAAGTGAGGACTTGATAAGAGGCTTCGCCCATCAGCAGGTACAGGATCGTCCACACGATGGGGAACACCCAGCCCGGCGGGGACAGGGGTGGCTGATTCATCACAGAATAGCTGTCCATACCGCCGGACAGCAGGGCAGCCAGGCCACCCACAGCCAGGGGAATGGCCCAACAGATCAGTCTGGTTTTCCAAGATTTGTTCATAAGTATCCCTCCTGGGTATACTGTAAGGGACAGCCGGTGCATACTCCATCGAAATAACAGTTGCGCCGGAGAAAAAATTGCGATAGAATAAAAGTATCATTTAGAAGGAGGATGCTTGTATGGGTGCAACCGTATATTTCTGCAAAACCATCACACCGGAGAGCGTGCTGAGAATGTACCGCCATCTGGGAAAGGAACTGACCGGCAATATTGCTATTAAGGTCCACTCCGGCGAGGAGGGAAATCAGAACTTCCTGCGGCCTGCTTTTTGGAAGCCGGTGGTGGATGCGGTGGGCGGCACCATCGTGGAGTGCAACACCGCCTATGAGGGCGCGCGCAACACCACCCAGCGGCATATGGCCCTGTTCAAAAAGCACGGCTGGAGCGATCTGTACCCTATTGACCTGCTGGATGCCCAGGGCCCGGATATGGTTCTGGAGATCCCGGAAGGTCAGAGAATCCAGAAGAATTTTGTGGGCAAAGATCTGAAAAATTATGATGCTACCTTGATCCTGTCCCACTTCAAGGGTCACCCCATGGGCGGCTTTGGCGGCGCGCTGAAGCAGCTGTCCATCGGCTTTGCCTCCTCCTATGGCAAGGCCTATATCCACGGGGTGGGGGATCCGGAGCATTTCTGGGATCGGGATCAGGATCAGTTCCTGGAGGCGATGGCCGACGCGGCATCCTCTGTGGTCAAGTACTTTGCCGGCAATGCGGTGTATATCAATGTGATGAAGAACCTGAGTGTGGACTGCGACTGCTGCGATGTGGCAGAAGACCCCTGCATGGCGGACGTTGGCGTGCTGATCAGTCTGGATCCGGTGGCCATTGACCAGGCTTGCGTGGATCTGGTGTATGCATCGGAAGATCCGGGCAAGGCAGATATGATTGAACGGATCGAGAGCCGTCACGGCATTCACACTCTGGAGGCTGCGGAGAAGCTGGGCATCGGTTCTCGGGCGTATGAGCTGGTGGCGCTTTAAGAAACAACAAACTGTGGCTGCAAACGCAGCCACAGTATTTTCGGAGGAACCAATATGCACAATTGTAACGGCTGCGGGGGCAGCTGCGGCGGCTGCGCCAAGGAGCTGGTGCTCACCGAAGGTGAGGTAGCGCTGCTGCGGTCTTTAGGCCAGTATTCTTTTTTGCCGGTTGCCCGGAGGGCCGATGATATGACCCCGGTGTATCTGGAGGAGACCGACTACACGCAAGAAGAGTATAGCCTGATCCTGCAGCTTTTGGAGAAAAAGAACCTGATTTCCTTGGACTACACGCCTCTACCCGGGGCGGATATGGCTGCCTATACCGGCTATCCCGTCCACGGCAGCATGGGGCTGACCCAGCGGGGTCAGCAGGTGCTGGAAATGCTGGAATTACAGGGAGCGAAAGAGGAATAAGATGAAGATAGAGAACAAGACCTATGACCAGGAGCGGGCCCTTTACAACCTGCAGGACGCAACCGTGGCAGGCTGCCGGTTCGAAGGCCCTGCCGACGGGGAGTCCGCACTGAAAGAGGCGCGGAATGTGAAGCTGGAAAACTGCCGGTTTTTGCTGCGGTATCCTCTGTGGCATACCGTAGGCTTCGCTATGGACAATTGCACCATGGCGGAAACCTGCCGGGCAGCCATTTGGTATGCAGAGCGGGGCAATATCCGGGACTGCCGGCTGGACGGAATCAAGTGCCTGCGGGAGTGCCGGGATGTGGCGCTGACCGACACGGAGGTAACATCCCAGGAATTCGGCTGGAAATGCCGGGAGCTCCGGGTGGCGGATTGTGACATCACCTCCGAGTACATATTTCTTGACAGCAAAGACCTGCAGTTGGATAAGCTGCAGATGAAGGGGAAGTACTCCTTCCAGTACACAGAAAATGTGACCATCACCAATTCCCGACTGGATACCAAGGACGCCTTCTGGCACGCCAAAAATGTCACTGTGAAGGACAGTTGGGTGAAGGGGGAGTACTTGGGCTGGTATTCTGACGGCCTGACCCTGATCAATTGCCACATCATCGGCACCCAGCCTCTGTGCTACTGCAAGAATCTGACCCTGATCGATTGCACCATGGAGGGTACGGATCTGTCCTTCGAGTATTCGGATGTGGAGGCTACCGTGATTGGTCACATCGACTCGGTGAAAAACCCCGCCTCCGGCCATATTTTGGCGGACAGTATCGGGGAAGTGATTCTGGAAGACGCGGTGGTGGAGACCACCTGCCAAATCTCTGTGCGATAAGAAAGAGGGGTTGCAAAGCAACCGCTTTTTTAGCGCAGATCCAGAGGAACAAATGCCTGAGATTCTTTTACGCCGATGTAAGCAGGGCGGATGATCTTGCCTGCGTTCTGGATCTCTTCGATCCGGTGGGCGCTCCAGCCGGCGACCCGGGACACGGCGAAGATGGGAGTAAACAGCTCATAGGGAAGATTCAACATCCTGTAGACAAGGCCGGAGTAAAAGTCCACATTGGCGCTGACGCCCTTGTAGATCTTCCGTTTGTCAGCAATGATCTCCGGCGCCATTTTGGCCACTTTCCGGCACAGAGCATAATCCTCCTGACAGCCTTTTTCCTGCGCCAAAGATTTGGCGCAGTCCCGGAGGATGTCGGCTCTGGGATCAGACAAGGAGTACACTGCATGACCCATGCCGTAGATGAGACCGGACCGGTCAAAGGCCTGTCCGTCCAGCAGCTTCACCAGATAATCCCGGATCGCTCCGTCGTCGTTTACATCCACATGGGCCTTCAGATCATCAAACATCTGCACCACCTTCACATTGGCACCGCCGTGGCGGGGCCCCTTCAAAGAACCCAGAGCCGCAGAGATGGCTGAGTAGGTGTCCGTGCCGGAGGAGGATACCACATGGGTGGTGAAGGTGGAGTTGTTACCGCCGCCGTGCTCGGCGTGGAGTACCAGCGCCAGATCCAGGATCTTACTTTCCAGATGGGAGAACTGCCCGTCTTCCCGCAGCAGGTGCAGCAGATTTTCTGCGGTGGAATACTCCGGCTTGGGGTTATGGATAAACAGGCTCTTGCCCTGATGATAATGCTGAAAAGACTGATAACTGTAGATTGCCAGCATGGGGAAGGTGGCAATCAGCTGCAGACATTGCCGCAGCACATTGGCAATGGAGATATCGTCGGGATTCTCGTCATAGGCGTACAGCACCAGCACGCAACGGGAGAGGATATTCATCATGTCCTTGCCGGGGCTTTTCAGGATCATATCCCGCACGAAGGAGGGGGGCAGACTCCGCAGCTCTGCCAGCTCTTCATGAAAGCGGCTTAGCTGCTCCCGGTTGGGCAGCTGGGAGAACAGCAGCAGATACACCGTTTCCTCAAAACCGAAATGGTCCGTTGCCATAAAGTCATTGACCAGATCCCGGATATCGATCCCCCGGTACTGAAGACGCCCCTGACAGGGGGTGGGGTTACCTTGTGCATCCACGTCCTTGGACTTGATGTGGGAGACTTCCGTCAGGCCAGTGACTACACCGTTACCGTTAAAGTCACGCAAACCCCGAAAGACATGGTGCTGGGCATACATATCTGGAACGATGTGATTATTCCGACAGGAAATTTCGGAAAGAGACTGGATGTACGGGGTGATTTCAGAATACGACTGGCGCATGCGGATACCTCCTTTGAAAGTATTGGAAATTATTTTACACCATTTCAAAGAGAATGGGTGAAGAAATTGTAAATCTTATCAAAACCTACGGGCGTAGCCACATTTGCGGCACAGCTCTTCGGCGGCTTCTTTTTTGGAGAAGCCTTCGTAAATGGCGGTTGCTCTGGGAGAGTTCAGAATATCCGCCAGTTTTGCTTCAAAGATGTTCCCAAGGGCCAGATCCCCTTCGTGGTCCAAGCAGCAGGGGACGACCGTGCCGTCACACAGGATGCCCAACTGATCCCGCAGGCCGTAGCAAAACACATGGCTGCTGCCTTCTGCAGCCTGCAGATCCGGCCAATCAAATTTATCGCCGTATTCCAGGTAGGTTCGGTGGGCGATCCGGGTGCCTTGCCGTTCTTCAACCCATTTTCCCGGAAAGGCTGCCTGCAGACCGGCCAGGATCTGCTGATTTTTCCGGTCGGCGCCCCCGTGATTCCAAAGCCGGTAGACCACCAGCTTGTCTCCCTTTGCCGCTTGTCCAAAGGCAAAGCAGTCATGGAGGTAGGCATCAAAGGGAACGGCCAGATCATTGGCCTCAAAGGCGTGGAGGGAGATGTTCACCTTGTGCAGGGCAGGGGAGGAGAGCAGCAGCGCCTGCTGCTGGGAAAGCAGTGTCCCGTTGGTGGTGAGGATCACCCGGAAACCCTGGTGGTGGGCAATGCCCAGAAACTCCCCCAACTGAGGGTGACACAGAGGTTCGCCCATCAGATGAAAATACAAATACTCTGTGTAGGGCCGCAGCTTGGGCGCAAGGCGGGAAAACTCCTCCGGAGTCATCCGCCGGGGCGGCCGTTTTGTGCCCGGGCAGAAGGCACAGCTTAGATTGCACAGATTGGAGATCTCCACATAGATCTTTTGAAATCGCATACACCCTCCCCCTTTCTTTTGGTAGAGTATAGCATAGATCCGAAAAAAAGCCAAGTATGCAATAAAAAACCGCCCCCCAGGGGCGGGTTTTATCACATTTTTTCGGGTGCGGAGAAGCCCAGCAGGTCGATACAGGTTTCTAAGATCCGCTTAGAAAGACCGATCAGGCTGATGTAGCCGGTCTGCAGAGCCTTGTCCTCCTCGGTGAGGATGCGGGTCTCGTGGTAGAACTTGTTCACAGCGCCAGCCAGCTCATAGATGTATGCGCAGATTTGATTGGGCGCAGAGGCCTTCAAAGCGGCTTCCAGCGCAGGGCCAACCTTGGTAATGGCCAGCATCAGATCCTTGGCATACGCATTGGCGGGTACTTGCATAGGCAGGTGCTCCCAAGCGCCGTACCGGGTCAGAATGGACTTGATCCGGACAATGGTGTAGAGGATATACGGACCGGTATTGCCCTCAAAGGCGGCAAAGCGCTCCATATCAAAGTTATAGTCCTTGGTGGGCTGGTTGCTCAGGTCGCCGTACTTGAGGGCGGCCATGGCGATCTTGGCGGTGGTGGCCTCCACATCGCTTTCGTCCACGATCTTATTCTCTACCACCTTGGCGCGGACAAAATCGGTCATGTCCCTGATCAGCTGCTCCAGCCGCAGCACGCCGCCGTCACGGGTCTTGAAGGGCTTGCCGTCGGCGCCGTTCATAGTGCCGTGACCGATGTGCTCCAGCTCGGTTTCGGGGTGAACGATACCGCTTTTTTTCGCGGCACGGAAGATCTGCTCAAAGTGCAGATTCTGCCGTTTGTCAGTGACATAGAGCATTTTGTCCGGATTCCAGTCCTGCATACGCTGCACCATGGTGGCAAGGTCGGTGGTGGCGTAGATGGCAGAGCCGTCGGACTTCACCAGAATGCAGGGAGGCATTTCCTTTTTGTCCCCCTCTTCCGCTACAGGGATGACCCATGCGCCTTCGGAGGGAACGGCGATCCCCCGTGCCTTCATATCCTCCACCATGGCGGGGATGTAGGGATCGGCGTCGGATTCGCCCAGCCACTTCTCAAAGTACACATCCAGATTGTCGTAGTTCTTTTTTAGATCTGTCACGGACACATGCATAATGTGCTGCCACAGCGCCCGGTAACCCCGGCGACCCTGCTGCAGCTGGAAGGTGGCCTCATGGGCCTTGTGGGAGAAGTCCGGGTCAGCCTTCTTGGCGGATGCGGTGGGGTAGATCTCCTCCAATTCATCCACGGTGAAGGGAGCGTCCTTGGGATATTCCCCGGTGAAGGTTTCGTCAAAGTAGGGTAGCTCCGGCTGGCGCTCCTGCAACTCTGCAATGATCAGTCCCATTTGCAGACCCCAGTCGCCCAGATGCACATCGCCGATGGCGTTGTAGCCGAAAAACTTGTGCAGCCGCTTCAAGGCCTCACCAATGATGGCAGGCCGCAGGTGACCGATGTGCAGAGGCTTTGCTACATTGGCGCCGCCGTAGTCCACCACAATGGTGTGCCCTGCGCCGATCTTCTGAATGCCGAAATCCGGCTCGGTACGCATCTGCTCCAGGTATTCCCGCAGGAAGGTATCGGACAGCTTTAGATTGATAAAGCCGGGCATCACTGCCTCACACATGGAAAAGTCAGCCTTGGCAAGCTTTTCTGCCACCGCATTTGCAATGGCAATGGGGGCGCACTTGTACTGCTTGGCGGCGGCCAAAGCGCCGTTGCACTGATATTCGCACAGGTCCGGCCGGTTGGAAACCGTCACCCGACCGAAGGCGGCATCATAGCCGGCGGCCACGAATGCCTGCTGCATCTTTCCAGTGATGATATCTAAGATTTTTTCCATAATAAAACTCCTAAAAAACCGTGTAGGGGCGACCATTGGCCGTCTGCGGACGCGCAATGCGCGCCCCTACGATAAGAAATTACTGATTCTTCTGCTGGGCCATCCACTCCAGATAGTCATCGTAAGTGCCGTAGCGGTCGATAATAGTGCCGTCGGGCTGGAAGGCGATGACCCGGTTACAGGTGGAGGTCAGCATTTCGTGGTCGTGGGAGGCCAGTAGCACCACACCGGTAAAGGCCTCCAGACCCTTGTTAACAGCCTGAATGGATTCCATGTCCAGGTGGTTGGTGGGCTGGTCCAGCAGAACCACATTGGCACCGCTGAGCATCATTTTGGACAGCATACACCGGACCTTTTCGCCGCCGGAGAGGACGTTTACCGGCTTGAACACATCATCGTTTCCAAAGAGCATACGGCCCAAAAAGCCGCGCAGGTACACATCGTCCTTCTTGGTAGAGTACTGGCGCAGCCAGTCCACCAGTTCCATATTGTTGCCTTCAAAATACGCGGAATTGTCCTTGGGCAGATAGCTGCGGGAGGTGGAGATGCCCCACTTGATCGACACTTCATCCGGCTACAGTTCACCCATAAGGATCTGGAACAGAGCGGTTTGTGCCAGCTCGTTTTCACCTACAAAGGCGATCTTGTCGTTCTTGCCTACGGAGAAGTAGACCTTGTCCAGCAGCTTGACCCCGTCCACTGTGACGGATACATCGTTGACGGTAAGGATGTCCTTGCCCAGTTCCCGCTCCGGCATAAAGCCCACGAAGGGATACCGGCGGGTAGAGCAGGGCATTTCCTCTACGGTCAGCTTATCCAGCAGCTTTCTCCGGGCGGTGGCCTGCTTGGCCTTGGACTTATTGGCGGAGAACCGCTGAATAAACAGCTGCAGCTCTTCGATCTTCTCCTGATTCTTCTTGTTCTTGTTGCGGATCATAGCCTGCACCAGCTGGGAAGACTCGTACCAGAAATCGTAGTTGCCCACATACATCTTGATCTTGCCGTAGTCGATATCCACGGTATGGGTGCAGACGGTGTTCAGGAAGTGACGGTCATGGGTAACGGCGATGACCATGCCGGGGAAGTCCAGCAGGAAGTCCTCCAGCCAGTTGATGGCTTCAATATCCAGGTTGTTGGTAGGCTCGTCCAGCATAATGATGTCGGGGTTACCGAACAGGGCCTGAGCAAGCAAAACCTTCACCTTCAGTCTGGGGTCGGTGTCTGCCATAATGTCGTAGTGCATATCTGTGGGGATGCCCAGCCCCTGCAGCAGGCGGGAGGCATCGGATTCAGCTTCCCAGCCGCCCATCTCCGCAAATTCTGCTTCCAGCTCCGAGGCCCGGATGCCGTCCTCGTCGGTGAAATCCGGCTTTTCGTAGATGGCGTCCTTCTCCTTCATCACATCGTAAAGGTGCTGATTGCCCATAATGACCGTGTCCATGACGGAATATTCATCGTAGGCATTCTGGTTCTGCTTCAAAACAGAAACCCGCTTACCCGGCTCCACGGCAACATAGCCGTTGGTAGATTCCAGCTCACCGGTTAGGATCCGCAGGAAGGTGGACTTGCCTGCACCGTTGGCACCGATGATGCCGTAGCAGTTGCCACCTAAAAATTGTAGGTCTACATGCTGAAACAGCCACTGGCCGCCAAACTGCATTCCTAAATTGCTGACAGTGATCATAATACACTCCTTAAACTTAAGCACATAATATTTCATTATAATTATAGCGAGAATACAGGAATAATCAAGGGGAAAACTTCCAAATATGAATATTCTAAAAACTTTTTCTCCAGGGGTTGCATTTTTCGGCAGGTATGGTATAATTTTAGCACTCGCATAAAAAGAGTGCTAAAAGCACAAAGGAAAGGAATCAGAATAATGGAAAAAATGCAGTTCAAAGCCGAATCTCAGCGCCTGCTGGATCTGATGGTCAACTCCATCTACACCCATCAGGAGATTTTCCTCCGGGAGATCCTGTCCAACGCCAGCGACGCCATCGATAAACTGGCCTACACCGCCCTGACCGATGACAAGGTGGGCATCAGCCGGGACAAGTTTGCCATCACCATCACCCGGGACAAGGCTGCGGGGGTTCTTACAGTATCCGACAACGGCATCGGCATGACCCGAGAGGAGATGGAGGAGAACCTGGGCACCATCTGCAAGTCCGGCTCTCTGGGCTTTAAGCAGGCTATGGAGAAATCCGAGGACATCGACATCATCGGCCAGTTTGGCGTGGGCTTCTATGCGGCCTTTATGGTGGCGCAGAAGGTGACCGTCATCTCCAGAAAATACGGACAGGATACCGCCTGGAAGTGGACCTCCAACGGCGCCGATGGCTATACGGTGGAAGAAGCAGAGCGTGAGCAAGCCGGCACAGATGTGATTATGGAGCTGAAAAAGGATACGCAGGACGATAATTTCTCCCGTTTCCTGGAGGAGTACGAGATCCGGATGCTGGTGAAGAAGTACTCGGACTATATCCGCTACCCCATCCGCATGCAGGTCAGCAAGTCCCGGCGGAAGGAGGACTCCCCGGAGGACAAACCCGAGTATGAGAGCTATCTGGAGGAGGAGACCCTCAACTCCATGATCCCCCTGTGGCAGAGAGCCAAGAAGGATGTGACCGAGGAGGAATACGAGAGCTTCTATCGGGAGAAGTTCTTTGACTATACCAAACCTCTGCGCACCATCCACGCCAGCGCCGAGGGTACTGTATCCTACAAAGCACTGCTGTATGTGCCAGCCAAAGCGCCCTTTGATTTCTATTCCAAGGATTATAAGCGGGGTCTGCAGCTGTATTCCGCCGGTGTGATGATCATGGAGCACTGCGAAGATCTGGTGCCGGAGCACTTCCGGTTTATCCGGGGCGTGGTGGACAGCCAGGATCTTTCCTTGAACATCAGCCGGGAGATGCTGCAGCATAACCGGCAGCTGAATATTATCGCCAAGAACATCGAAAAGAAGATCAAGTCCGAGTTGAAATCCATGCTGGAAACCGACCGGGAAGGGTATGAAACCTTCTATGCCGCCTTTGGCCGCCAGCTGAAGTATGGCGCGGTGGCAGACTACGGCGCCCATAAGGAGGCAACACAGGATCTGCTGCTGTTCTACAGCCACAAGCAGGGGAAACTGATCACCCTGGCAGAGTATGTACAGGCCATGACAGAGGGTCAGGAGAAGATCTACTATATCTCCGGCGAAAGCACCCAGCGGATGGGCAAGCTCCCCCAGGTAAAGCTGCTGGAGGAGAAGGGCTATGATGTACTGCTGCTCACCGACGAGGTGGACGAGTTTGTCCCCCAGACGCTGATGACCTATCAGGAGAAAGCCTTCTGCAACGCCGCCACCGAGGATCTGGGTCTGCAGAGCGAGGAAGAAAAGCAAGCGCTGGAGGAAAAGAAGACCCAGCTGCAGGGTCTGCTCACCTTTGTGAAGGACGCTCTTGGAGAGACGGTGCAGGAAGTGAAGCTGTCCGGCTCTTTGGGGGACAGCCCTGCCGCCATGACTCCCGGCTCCGGTATGAGCTTTGAAATGGAGAAGTATATGAAGCGGGTGAATCCGGACATGCCCATTCCCAGCAGCCGGATTCTGGAGCTGAATCCGGAGCACCCCGCGGTGCAGGCCATCCAGACTGCCATGATCGGCGACACCCAAAAGGCTAAGGACTACGCAGAGCTGCTGCGCTGCCAGGCTCTATTAATGGCAGACCTGCCCCTGGAAGACCCGGTGGCATACACAGAGCTTGTGTGCAAGCTGATGAAATGATACCACATACCGCCACGGCGTCTTAAGAAGCCGTGGCGATATCTGTTTTTAAGAAAAATTACAGACGAAAATTGTGAAAACCGCTTGCTATTTGGGGGTCTTTCTTATACAATAATAGAAATGTTTGTTCGCAAGTTTGTTGAAAAGAGGCTATAGTATATGATGAAGCTCGGTTACGACAACGATAAATATATCCTCACCCAATCGGCCAACATCCGGCAACGGATCGCCCAGTTTGGCGGCAAGCTGTATCTGGAGTTTGGCGGCAAGCTGTATGATGATAACCACGCAGCCAGAGTCCTGCCCGGTTTCCAGCCGGACAGCAAGCTGCGGATGCTGCTGCAGCTAAAAGACCAGGTGGAGATGGTCATTGCCATTAACGCAGACGATATTGAGAAGAATAAGATCCGGGGCGACCTGGGCATCACCTACGACCGGGATGTGATCCGGCTGATCGATGTGTTCCGGGGCTTTGGATTGTATGTATCCAGCGTGGTGCTGACCCGGTTCTCCGGTCAGGCCATGGCCAAGGCCTTCAGCGAACGGCTGGAAGCTATGGATATCAAGGTCTACCACCATTATGACATCCCCGGCTATCCTGCCAATATCTCCCACATCGTCTCCGATGCGGGGTACGGCAAGAATGATTTTATCGAGACCACCCGGGAACTGGTGGTGGTCACCGCCCCCGGCCCCGGCAGCGGCAAACTGGCAACCTGTATGAGCCAGCTGTACCACGAGCATAAGCGGGGAGTAAAGGCAGGCTATGCCAAGTTTGAGACCTTCCCCGTGTGGAATCTGCCTTTGAATCATCCGGTGAATCTGGCTTACGAGGCCGCCACAGCAGATCTTTCTGATGTAAATATGATCGATCCCTTCCATCTGGAAGCCTACGGACAGACTACGGTCAACTACAACCGGGATGTGGAGGCCTTCCCTGTACTGGTTACCATGTTTGAGCGGATCTTAGGGGAGTGTCCCTATAAGTCTCCCACGGATATGGGCGTAAATATGGTGGGCAACTGTATCGTGGATGATGCAGTATGCCGGCAGGCCTCCCAGCAGGAGATCCTCCGCCGGTACTATACTGCCCTGTGTGACCGGAAGCAGGGCAAGGTTGACGATAGCCAGATCCTGAAGCTGGAGCTTTTGATGAAGAAGGCAGGGGTAGCCGCCGAGGATCGCCCTGTGGTAGCGCCTGCATTGGCAAGAGCGGAGCAGACCGGCAAGCCTGCCGCCGCCATGGAACTGCCGGACGGTACCATCGTCACCGGTAAGACCTCCAATCTGCTGGGCGCTTCCGCGGCGCTGCTGCTGAACGCGCTAAAGACCTTGGCGGGCATTGACGAGGACCTACATCTAATCGCCCCGGAGGTCATCGACCCCATCCAGCACCTGAAGGTGGACCACCTGGGCAACCGCAACCCCAGATTGCATACCGATGAGGTGCTGATCGCCCTTTCCATGAGTGCGGTTACCGACCCTATGGCGGAAAAGGCCATGGAGCAGCTGGATAAGCTCCGTGGCTGCGATGTCCATTCCTCCGTGATTTTGTCTGCGGTAGACGAGAATACCTTCAAGCGCCTGGGCGTGAATTTGACCTGCCAGCCCCGCTACAAGGGATAATATATTATAATGTATAGAAAGGAGAGGGGAGACCCTCTCCTTTTTTAATTGAAAATTGAAAATGGAGAATTGAGAATTTCTGTCCGTTGTTGCAAGTTTCCCAAGAAAGCGTCATCTTGAGCGAAACGAAGTGTAGTTGAAAGAATTTAAGATGGTTCGACTTCGCTCACCATGACTTTTTAAAACCAAACAAAAAAAGGAGTGCCGAAGCACTCCTTTTTTTGTTTTATTCATTAATCAAAATAAACTGGTTTGCCTGTTTCTGAAGAAACATAAATTGCTTCCAAAATTTCAGAAACAACACACGCTTGCTCTA
>JAZOBL010000001.1:0-26955 GCA_045595945.1 Faecousia sp. | reverse complement strand
AAAAGTCAAGTCTTTTCTGCCAAACTCGGTAATCTGACAACTTTTAGTGCAAATATGTACAAAAATTTATGTAAACTTTTCCCGCTATATATACATAATATGACAGTTATCGGCACAATATCTAGTGTTTTGACCAAAGCTTGTTGACATAACTCGTAAAATTATGTAACTTTTTATAATATTCGGTAACCCATTGATTATGGTAACCGATTTAGGCTGGTTTTTTAGTTTTTTGTTCCATTCGCAGTGAAATTTTACCTGAATTTTTTTATTTTCCCTCCATTTTCTATGTGCAAAGCCCCGGCGGAGTAATCTGAAGTGATAAAATAATGGTAGACACGAAAGTGCCTACCATTATTTTTATGCTATTATAGGAATTGGAGGTGATAATATGCCAAGAAAATACACTATGCGGAGCAAGGAAGAAAAACTGGCAATTGTAAAGGCTGTGCTAACCGGAACACCAGCTCAGCGGTATGAAAATGCAGGGATAGCAGATCATCATACTGTTATGAATTGGGTTAAGAAGTATCTTGCTGAGGGTGAAGCGGGCCTAGAGCAAAAGAAGAAGCCCGGCAATCCTCTATCCAGATATGAACGCCGGAAAGAACTGACTTATGAGGAACAACTGCAATACCAGATCGAACTACTAAAACGAGAACTGCTAAAGAAAGAAGCGGAGGTTCTTCGCCTAAAAAAACTGAACGAACGAAAAGGGGGCGATGCCCGAAGAAAATGATTCAGGAAATGTATTCCGAAATTCAAAAACAAACGGACAAGCATTCTGTCAGCGAACTTTGTTGTATCTATGGCGTGTCTCGCAGCGGTTATTATAAATGGCTAAAACGAGCCGGTCAGCTAAACCGCTTTGAGAAAACACATCAAATATTGGATAACTATGTGCAGGATATCCACAACCATCACCCTATGATGGGATACCGTCAGATCAAGGACAAGCTATACCTTGAATTTGGCTGGGTTGTCAGCGATCCTACCGTTTGGAAGTCCATGAAACGGCTAGGGATCCACGGATACACCAGGCGTCGAAAAACAGCAACCGCAGGTACCAACCTGGAACATATTCGGTATTCCAATGTTCTGAACAGAAATTTTAGAGCTACGAAGCCGTTGGAAAAAGTCGTAACCGATGTTACTTACATAAAGCACAACGGCAAGTGGTATTATCTTGCTGGCTACCTAGATCTGTTTAACAACGAAATTGTGGAGTGGGAACTCAGCGATACATTTGACAACTTCCTTGTTATGAGACCAGCAGAGCGCCTTCTAAAAAGAAAAATGAGCACCGAACACCAAGTCCTTTTGCACAGCGACCAAGGTGTCCAGTACTCATCAGCAGGTTATTGCAACCTACTTAAAGAATACAATGTAATTCAAAGCATGTCAAGAGCCGGCAACCCTCGCGATAATGCAGTTATGGAAAGTTTTTGGGGTCGATTCAAGGATACACTACGCAAACACTTCCGCTACCGGGAGAGCAACAATCTGCGCGCCGTTATTGAACAAGCTATTCATTACTTCAACTACGAACGCCCCGTTCGCAAACTGAAAGGAAAACCACCAGTCCTGTTTAGAACAGAACTGGTGGCATAAGAAATTTTGTGTCTACTAACTATTGACTACTTCAGCCCAAGGGCAACACGCTTTTTACTTTGCTTGAATATCCAGGTGATACTCGATCACGCCGGCAGCATTGTGTTCAATTTCAATATTGTAAGCCAGATCGATGGTGCCGCCTTTCTCGGTAATGTCCGCTTTCACACGAGTGGCACATACGGTGAGCATAAGCGCTCCAAACTCCATTTGATACAAAGAGTCATGGGCGACCCCCTCCCGGAATACCATCTGGGAGTGCATTTTGCCGGATCTGGTGAGGGTAATCTCTCCCTCTTCCACACGAAATTCTGTGGTCACTCCGGCAAGTCCGGTCAGATCTGTCTCCTCATAGCGGATGTCCCAGCCCCCGTCCCGTTGGCGCATGACGCCCTCCGTGACCAGCTCTACCACATCCGGCTCTTGATCCGCGTAGGCCTGCTGTCCCCGAATGGACAGCACAACAGCTTGCTCCATATTACCCCTCCATCGCCAGCTGCAGGAGCTGGTCGATCAGCTGGGAATAGGGTATGCCGCTGGCGGCAAAGAGCTTGGGATACATGGAAATGGAGGTAAAGCCCGGCAGGGTGTTGATCTCATTGAACACCACCCGGTTATCCCGGTATGTGACGAAAAAGTCCACCCGGCTCAAACCCCGGCAGCCGATGGCCTGATAGACCGTAACCGCCTTCTCCCGCAGCTCCTCTGCCACTTCCTCAGACACCCGGGCGGGGATATAAGCCACAGAGGTATCGTTAATATACTTGGCATCGTAATCGTAGAACTCTGCACCGGAGTCGATCTCTCCGACCTCGGAGGCCACGGGGCTATCGTTGCCCATTACGGCAACCTCCACTTCCCGTCCATCAATAAACTCCTCCACCAGGATTTTCTCGTCATAGATGCCCGCCTGCAGCAGGGCATCCTTAAGGGCGTCCCGGGTCTCCGCCTTGGAGACGCCCACGGAAGATCCTGTGCCTGCCGGCTTTACAAACACCGGATAGGTAAACTGGACTTCCAAGCTGTCCAGGATCTCCTCTATCCGGGTCTGCAGGTCGCTATTGCGCACAAGCTGCCAGGCAGCCTGCGTCACCTGGGCATTGTCCACCACCAGCTTGGTCAGTGTCTTATCCATGGCTACAGCAGATGCCGCCACACGGGGACCCACATAAGGGATCCCAGCCATCTGCAGCAGACCCTGCATGGCGCCGTCTTCACCGTTCTCCCCGTGGAGAACCGGGAACACCACATCGATCTGCTCCCGCACTACGCAATCGCCTTCAAAGCTCAGCAGGCCCTGACCCCGGACAGGAGAGATGGTTGCCCGGCGGTTGCCGGGGTGCTCCTTCCACTCCCCGCTGGGCAGCAGCGAGTAATCGTCGCCGCCAAAGAGGATCCAGTCGCCCTCCTTGGTAATGCCAACGGGGAAAATATTATACTTTTCCCGATCCATATTGTTCAGCACCGACTCAGCCGACCGCAGGGACACCTCATGCTCCGGGCTGATTCCGCCGAACAAAACACACACATTTAATTTCCGCATAGCTCGTTGCCTCATCTATTCTCAATTATTTCAGCAATGTTTCACCGGCGCGGAAGATATCTCCTGCGCCAATGGTCAGGATCAGATCTCCCTCCCGGGCAATGGAACGCAGGTACTCCGTTACCTCCGGCAGGGTTCTGCAGTACACTGAGCCGGGAATCTGCTTTTGCAGATCCTTGGAGGAGATGCCCAGATCGTTCCGCTCCCGGGCCGCATAGATCTCTGCCAGCACCACCACATCCGGTTTCTTCAGTTCCCGGACAAACTCCGAAAACAGCGCATGGGTACGGGTATAGGTGTGGGGCTGGAAGGCCACCACCACCCGCTTGTAATCCATAGTGCGCACCGCCTCAATGGTAGCAGCAAGCTCATCGGGATGGTGGGCGTAGTCATCATATACATCCGCACCTGCAAATGTACCCTTAAACTGCATCCGGCGCTCAGCACCTACGAAGGTCGCCAGGCCCGCTGCTGTATCCCCACCGTCAATTCCCATCATCCAGGCTGTGCCGGCTGCTGCCAGAGCGTTCAAGGTATTGTGGCGACCCAGCACCTGCAGGTCCAGATGGCAGTAAAACTGTCCGTCGCAGACCACATCCAGATGCCGCCAATCCGGGCAGATATTTTCAGCATGGACGCAGTTGTGCCCATCCAAGCCGAAGCTCACATAGGGTAGCCCCTCCAACGCCTGCACCACATGGGGGTCATCCCCATTGGCAAGCACCTTTCCGGAGGAAAGCTCCGCAAACTTACGGAAGGATTTCTGTACATCCGTCAGATCCTTGAAATAATCCAGATGATCCGCTTCCACATTCAAAATCACAGCCAGGGTTGGTGCGAAGTTCAGGAAGGAATCGCAGTATTCGCAGCTCTCCAGCAAAATGGTATCGCCGTTTCCCACCCGGTGACCTGCCCGCAGCAGCGGCAGGTAGCCGCCGATCATAACGGTGGGATCTTTTTCCGCTGCCATCAAAATGTGTGTAAGCATAGAGGTGGTTGTGGTCTTGCCGTGGGTTCCGGCAACGCAAACGGCATTTTTATACGCCTGCATAATGACACCCCAGGCCTGGGCACGCTCAAACACAGGGATACCGGTGCTGCGGGCAGCGGCGATTTCCGGGTTGTCATTATGGGCAGCGGCAGTGCGGATAATGCACTGGGCACCCAAAATGTTCTCCGCCTGATGTCCGATCTGCACAGGGATCCCCTTGGCGATCAATTCCTCTGTGGATGCGGAGGCGCTCATATCCGAGCCGGTGACCTCCATACCCATGCCTTTGAGCACCAATCCCAGCGGCCGCATGGATACGCCGCCGATGCCCACCAGATGCACCCGGCAGCCGGGCTTCAGATAGCCCTTTAGCTCTTCGTTTCTATTCTCCATTCAGGTATTCCTCCCGAAGACAGTTTGCGTCCTTAACCTTAATATTATATAGCATTTTCATGCAGTTGACAACTATTATTTCGCAAATTGTCCGGAATTTGCCCGGAAACAGCAAACAGGATGCGGTCTTTCGCATCCTGTTTGTTATGGGCTGTTTACCGACACTGAGATGATCTTGGTATATCCACTGGCATAGTAAGGCGGATACAATATGGCACTTTCTCCCGGCTGCAGAACAGGAACGGACACCTCTCTGGTAATTCCGCCGATATAGATCCCCGGCGGTGACAGCCAGGATTTATAATACAAGTGGACATCCTGTAAGGTGTCGGAAGTGATATTTGTTACCGTAACCGCACCCATGGCTGTGTCTGTAATTTCCAGATAGGCTGCAGGCTCCCTGTTCTCCCGGGCAGAGACCTGCCAGCCGGTGCAGGCGGTAAAACTGGTTTTACTGCAACTGCGGCGGTTTCGTTCCAGAAGTAAAACTGCCTTTCCCGGCGGAATATTCTCCCCATAAAAGCACAGAGTAACCTCCTCCCATTGCAGGGTTATCCCTGTCTGGAGGACCTCCCGGTCTCCTGCATTATACACCACAAGCGCCGCAATACTCACCACTTCCTGATCGCTCCCGTCCTCCAGAAACAGGCCGTCATAGGTGGCCAGCCGTTGCGCCACCAAGGTGGTGCCATGAACGGGTGTGGGAAGGGTGATCGGTTCTGCCGGTGATGCCACAACACTTTGTATCTGGTCAGCAATATCGTAGTGGGGCTGCGTTGGCTGAGTCTGATTTGCGGCGGAAACAGATGTGTTCTTCGCGGAAAACAGCAGCACCACCGCAGTCAGCATACTAAGCGCCACGCCCAGCATGAGCAGCGAACACCGTCTTAGTCCCATAGGCTATGGTTGTGTTTCATTTTGTTCCCTCCCCTTTCCCGATTTGAGCAAATTATATCGTGGACATTTGGGCTGAAACAAGGGAAGGATGGTGAAAGAAAGCCGGATGAAAAAAAACCGATTGACAAAACCCAACCGAAGGATGGCGGGGAATATTGGAAAATAGAAACAGCGGGAGGAAAAAACTCCTTCCGCTGTTATTTTGGATTATTCCAGCACATGCTCCAAGCCCATTTGCAGAATGGTCAGCACATGGTCGTCCGCCAGGGAATACAGCATGTTCTTGCCCTCCCGGCGATATTTGATCAGATGCATCTGTTTGAGCAGCCGCAGCTGATGCGATACCGCGCTCTGGGTCAGTGCCACTTTTTCCGCAATTTCGCTGACACACAACTCCCCATCGATCAGTAATGAGAGGATCTGCACTCTGGTGGTATCGGCAAACCCCTTAAACAGCTCTGCTATGGCATCCAGTGTTTCTTTTTCCACGGTCTGCATTGTGTACCACCTCCTGTTTTATACTATTTTAGTCCATTTCTCATGAAAAAGCAACCAAAAAAACGCACATCCCACAAGCACAGATCCATCGGCCGCCTTGCCCCTAAAAAGTAGTGCAAGGGCGTGGCCGAGCAACGAAGCAATGAAAACCAAGTGAAGAAGGCGGTAGTGAGTTTCCTCACTACCGCCTTCAGTTGGGTTATTTGGCTTTCTTAAATGCTTCTCTTTTTGCCGTAGAACATTGTGCCAAAGAAGCCTGCAACGCCTACCAGCAGAAGTGCAAACCACAGGCCAAGCATCGCATTGTCTCCGGTCTTCGGGTTGTCCGGTACATTTTCAGGAACAATGTAGGTGTTTGTGAAGATAATTTCGCTAACAGCATCGCTGCTGCCGGCTTTCTTGATCACAGGCGTGGATGCCACCAGCTTACCGTTGCCGTCATCTGTAACCGTGATTTCAACAACATATTCTGTCTTATCATAGGTTACATGTTCCACCGTTCCGGTTTCTTCGAAAACAGTATAAGTGTAGGTTCCAGCCGCTGTGAGGACCACCTTGTCAAACACGATCTTTCCGTCTTTGGTGTTGGTGGCTGTGGCGACGGTTTTACCGGCCTTATCCTTCAGTACAAATTTGAATTCTCCGTCGTTCAGATCACGACCGGTCAGTTTCTTGATTGCCTGAATGGTAATGTCGGTATCCGCAGCTTCGTAGGTGTTGCTGAACACGACCTTTTCAACAGGAGCGCTGTCGAGGGTGTACGCCACACTATCCACCGCAAGATGTCCGCCTTCGTCAGCGACGGTTATTTTCACACCGTAGGTCTTGTCGTCGTAGGTAACACCCGCCACCGCATTGTTCTTTTCTACGATGGTGTAGCTGTAGGTGCCGGCTTTGGTAAGGGTCAGGGTGAATTGGAAAACACCGTCTTTGTTGTTCTTAGCGGTGGCAATTTCCTTGCTTTCGCTGTTAAGCACAGCAAAGAGGAATTCATCTGCCTTCAGGCCACGGCCTTCAATCGCCTTATAGAGTTCACCGTTTGCGCCGAGAACCACATCCACAGGTGTGGGAGCATACTTGTTCACAAACGTTACAGCGGGTGCATCGACTGTTCCCACGCCGTCTACCTTCGCCAGCAGCTGTCCGTTGCCTTCGTCTGTTACCGTTACGGTTACCGTGTAAACGGTATCGTCATAGGTGTAGCCGTCCTGATCCAGATCCTTCTCGGTAATTTCATACTTGTAAGTGCCGAGCTTGGTATAGGTGATGGTGCCAAACTGGAACGTTCCGGTAACGGCATTGGTCACTGTGGTATCGGCAGGCATCGGCGCGCCCTGGGTAACTGCCTGGATGGTGAAGGCAAACTCACCGGCCTCCAGCTGTTTGTGGCCGCCTTGCAGTTCCTTCGCGCCGAAAATGATCGCCGATGTTTCCTCGGGATTGTATTTGTTGTCAAATACGATCTGGGCATCATCACCCGCCTGATCGGTGATTTTCGTTGTTGCGACCAATTTGCCGTTTGCGTAATCATCGGTAACCACTACTGTCAGGGTATAAACTTCGCCGTCGTAGGTGAAGCCGCCCAGGTTCGCCTGTACCTCCCGGATCGTATACGCATAGGTGCCTCGTTCGGTGAACTGAACCGTGCCGAAGCTTACATTACCGTTTTCGTCATTTTCCACGGTGGTGTCGGCAGGCATGGGTGCGCCCTGCGTGCCTTCAATGACAAAGCTGAATTCGCCGCCCTCTAAGGTGTAGCTGTTGCCTTCAGAAGGCGTAACCGTTTTCTCTGCGGTAATGGCAATGGGGTCGGTTGCCAGCGGCTTGTATTCGTTTGTAAAGGCAACGGTTGCGGTAGTGGACTCAACTTCGTTGATTTTAACCTTGATCTTTGCATTTGTGCTGTCATCGGTGGCAACAATGACGATCTCTTTCCGGGATTCATCATAGTCTACGCCCGTGATACCGCCGTCAACCTCCCTGACCACAAACTTGTATGTGCCGGGCTTGTTGACCTTTACGGCAGCAGAGGCCGTAGCACCCTTGGAAGAAATGGTGTAGGTCTTGGTGTTGGGGCTGCCGTTGTCAAAGGCAAATTCAATATCGCCGTTCTCGATTGCAGTCAAGGTATTGGGATCCTCTACCTTCACGGTAAAGTCGAAGGTATCTGTTGTGAGCCATTCGTCATTTTCACGGCCGGTAAAGGTCTTGGTGATGTCAATGGTCACATCGGCTGGATCTGCTGTGTAAATGTTTACGATGTTTTCACCGCCGATCAGCTGAGTGAGGGTCGCAGTCAGGGTGCCGTTGCGGTCATCCGCTACGCTGTATACCGCGGTAATGGTTTGGCTGCTGTAGGTAATACCTGCAACCTTATCTGCATCGTCGGGCACGATCTCGTTTACAGATACCACATATGTGCCGGCTTTGGTAAAGGTAATCTCATCAAAGAGAATGTTGCCGTTTGCCGCGTTGGAAACAACGGGGGTGGCAGGCAGGGTGATGCCGTCTGCAGGGGATGCAGAAACCACCTTCATTTCAAACTTGAACTCGCCTGCTTTCAGCCCCTCGTTTCTGTCGCCATCAATGACCTTGTTGATCAGCGGCAAGGTGGCATGGGTGGGGTCAGGAGCATATGTGTTGTTGAATACAACATCGGTAGCCGCTTCCCAAACAGCACCGTTTGCCTTTTCGAGCTTGGTAGACGCAACGGTAAGATTACCGTTCAAATCATCTTCAACTACAACCGTAAAACGGTACTCGCTTTCATCGTAGGTTGTGCCGCCCACTTTATTTGTGGGGATAACCTCGGAGATGTAATACTCAAAGATGCCGGCTCTTGTGTAGGTCTGTGCATCCAGAATGGAGAAGGAACCGGTGTAAACGCCGTTTGTGTGGGTGGTGTCCACAGTATGTGTGGTCCAACCGGAGCCGATCTCTTCGCCGTTGCGGAACGCCTTTATGTCAAAGAAGAACTCACCTGCCAACAGGGACTTGCCGGTTAGGTTCTTAGTGCCGCTTAAGCTTACGGGGTTGCCGCTGAAGCTGCTTGTGTAGGTATTGGTAAATTCAGCAGCGGACTCACCGTTATCGTAGGTGGTAGATACCACTTCAAGATAGCCGTCCCGGTCTGTATCATCGATCACCACAGTAACCGTAACCACACTGTCATCGTATTCAACAGAAGGAGCAGTGCCCTGGGTTTCAGACACGGTAAATACATAGGTGCCTGCCTTCTTAAACTCGATGTCCTTAAAAGCGAACGCACTTGCAACACCGTTTTGGGCACCTGTCACCGCTGCGGTGCTGGAAGGTACTACAACGATCCCGTCTCTGATGGCATTTCCGGTGGCGGCATTGGAGCCAAGCACGAACTCGAAGCTCTCGCCGTTTTTCATGTTTCTGCCAATCAGAGTCTTGGTGCCGTCAATGGCGGTAGAAATAGGAACGGGTGTATATTCGTTTTTGAATGTTACGATCCGTTCGTTGTTAGGGTAGATCGCCGATACATTCAGAATGTGGCTGGAGGCATCTATGGATACGACAACATCAATCGTGTAAAGGGTTTCATCGTATTTCATACCGGTTACAGGCGTTGCCGGGATCACTTCACGCATCTGATACCGGAAGGTGATGGAGCTTGCGCCTGCAGGAATCATATCCTGGGTGAAGGTAACATGGGGGAAGGTTACATTGTGACCTTCGTTTGTGGTGGTGATGACACCATTGGTGCTGCCATCGGGCATAGGAACCTTGGAAATATCGCTGTCAACGATTTGGTCGTTTTCAACGATACCCAAAGCCTTCAGCTCGAATTCGAACATACCGGAGACGAGAGGATTTTGTCCGGAATTATCTGTGTAATCCTTAAGTGCAACAGGAACACGGGTCACGGCGTCAGCGGAATATGTATTGACAAACTTGATCGCATCCTGGCCCTCTTCCCCGCTGTTCATAACGATTTGATTGTTGCTATCATAGGTGAACAGCTGATTTGCTTGGTCGTCGTACAGTTTCTGAATATCAGAATCGGTAACAGTCAATGTGCCATCGTCGTTATCCTGAACGGTTACAACCACACGGTAGAGTGCTCTAGAATAGGTCATGCCGGGAAGATACGCGTTGTTTTCGGGTTCTTTTTCTACGATGGTGTAGCGGTAAACGCCCGGGGCGGTGAACTCGATGGTGCCGAAATCAAAGGTTGCAGTCTGTCCGCCTGCAGTGTCAGGCTGATTTACGGTGACACCGGCAGCGGCATCATAGCCTCCAGGGAGAGGAGCGTTGTTATACGGCGCGAGGAAGAATGTAAAAGAATCGTTTACATCCCACTGACGTCCTGCCAGCTCCTTTGTTCCTGCCAATTCATGATTGGTGCCCCAAACCACAGGAGTAACATTATATGTGTTGGTAAAGTTGACAACACTGGTCTGGCCCGCTGTAATTGTGCCGGCTGCGCCGTCAGATTGTGTGGCAAAACCGTCTGCGGCCGTTTCGGTAACCGTATATGTGGTTGCGGGAGGCAAGCTGAAAATCGTGGCCGTTTGACCGTCTTTCAGGCTGATTTTTGTGTTGCTGGCCGAAACAGTACCGGTACCGACTTGCGCTCCGGCTGCATCCACGATCACATACTCGTATTCGCCGTTGTTTACTTCAGCCCCGTCCAGATCGATTGTAAACTCAAAGGCTCTGTCGGGTGCAGTCAGACCAACGCCTGCGTTCACAGCTTTGCTGATTTGAAGATTACCGCCTGCAACTGCGGTAAGCATACCGTTGTTGCCAAGGTGCACAATAAACTTACCGTCATAAGCGCTTGTGCTTCCGTCAGCATAATGGAATTCGGGGGCATAGAAGTCTTCTGCGGTGTTTGTGTTATTATAGGTCTTAGTCCCTTCGAACTTCAGGATTCTGTTCAGACGGGGGGAGCCTGCTGCTCTGTAGAGATAACCGTCTGCACCGGTTTTGATCTCCGTTCTCTTCAGCTGTTCGCCGGTACGCTCGATGGCATCCACCTCTACCGCATTACCATGATAGTACTCATCCCTATAGTAATACACGGTATTATCATCCAGACCCTCACTTGCAGTAACCTGCTGAGTGCATGCTGCATCCTTGTAAATAGGCATATCCTCAAGGATGTAGTAGAAGCCGTTGGTGTGGGAAGGCTCAAACTCTATGGTCGCGTTGCCTACGGTGGAGCCGTTGATCAGATGAGGGCTGTCGTAGAGGTTGCTGTAGAAATTGATAGTGCCGTCATCATTGGTATTGGCAGCCAGATACTCCGCGCTGAGCTTGGATTTGTTGATGTAAACTGTGCCGTCGTTGGCTTCTTTCGTAACTTCAGACTGCAGGCCTACAGAATAAATGACTCTGGCAGGCATAGCGCCATTGTTGATGTGGGTCTTTACGGAGCCATCGGCATTTAGCGTGACTTCGTTTACCCGAAGGGGGATCACCGAAGCGGGAATTTCTACAGTAAGGGTCTGCTTGCCGTCGGTTTCGGTAACGGAGATGAGAATGTTTTTAATTTCCTGATCGCCGTAAACGGGGCTATTGACTTCTCCGGCGAAGGTGTAGGTAGTTTCATTTCCGCTGGTAGCGGTGCTCTTTGCAGTAAAGGTCTGACCGGCATAGATAACCGCCTTCACATCCTTTACTTCCATATACGCACCGATCGGATCGGTATAGGTAATGTAACCGTCGGTCATGGGGTCTGTGCCCTTGATCTCGGTAGGCACCTGGGGAGCGGAAATCGCAATATTGGCTACGATTTCATCAAACACACTGGTTACCGCAGAAGCATTATCTGCATCGTAGTAGTCATCCACATAGTCGTAGCCGTTGACAGGATCCACATCATAGCCTGTAGTGGGGTGGGTCAGTGCGTAGTTCTTATCGCTGTAATTCCATCCATTCGATTGGCCAACATTGATGTTCAGCGTTCCGGTGTTGTTATTGGCAGTATATCTGCTCCAATAGTCCTTAATGGTCGTTTTCATACTATTGGTGGTATTGTTATCATCCCAATACGTGCCAGGGTCAAGGGTCATATAAGCCAGGTTCTTCTCGCTGCTATCCAGACCTGTAATACCCATGCCGATGGTATACACTGTGGTGGCAAAGGAGGTATCTGTGACCCCATAGTTCCGGTCGATAGCGTCCTTCATATAGGAACCCACCAGGATCGCCTTCATGCCGTTGCCTGCGTAAGGCGCACTGCCGGGGCCGTCGTTATTATTGTCAGACGGTGCCCACCAAGCCCGTGTGTTGGAAGAATATGTAGGAGAACCGTCGGAAAGCAGAATCACAGACGGAACCCGCTGCAAGGTTTCACCGTTGATATTTACGCTGGTCTCATCTTCTTCCGCCAGCACCTGCATGCCCTCGTAAAGGCCCATCTGGATATTGGTGCCGCCTTCAACATCAGTCTGCTTTTCTATCGTACGATTGGAAGAATTGACTGCATTTGTATAAAGGGTAGCATTATTATCAGAGCCGGTATCTCTGTTCAAGCTGAAATAGGGAATCACTGTTCCGGCTTCCTGCCAATAGCCCTGGCCGGGGCGATTGCCGGTGGAGATCCACTCCCGCTCCGTTGTAATTTCCTTGGTATACCGATCCAGGGGCAGCAAGACCTGAGCATTGCTGCTGAAAGCAACAACCGCAACACGGGTATAGGGATTGAGCTCCATCAGTTCATCGATGGCGCTGTTTGCTGCCTGAACGGTATTGTAAATACGGCTTTTGCCGTTGTCCATGTTACTATCATTGTTGCTCATAGAGCCCGAAATGTCAATGATCAGCACCACATCCACAGGCGCCTGTGTCTGACCGGAAACAGACTCGGCTGTTGCCAGCACAGAATAGGCAATGAGAAAATCTTCTCCGTTTTGATTTTCATTCAGCCGGATGGTGGACGTTCCGCCGCCAAATACATCAAAGGTTACGTCGTCAGTATAAACGGATTTATCTGACCAAACTCTTCCTGCGTACTCCGTGGATGCGTTATCACCCAAGGACTCGGAATACCTGGTGGAAGTATCCAGGTCGGATAGCTTTGTTCCGGCATTGCCCGGGTATTCATAACTACCCACCGCAAAGGTGGTCAGCGGCAAACAGGTCAGCAGCATTGCAACACACAAAATAGCACTCAAAAGCTGTCTGGTTAATTGTGTTTTCGCTTTCATATCATTTCCTCCTTGTATCGTTTTTTCATCCGCTCTTGTTATTGCGCATTTACAGCCAGTCCTGCGTCTATCGGCAGGGAGTCTGCTATGCGCCGCAGCATAGATTTCAGTTCCACCAGGGCTGAATGACAGGCCGGTTCATTCAGCAAACGAATGGGAATCGCGGTATCACCATGGCCCGATGCCGTTTTTCGTGAATATACGGTATCTAAGATCCCCTCAGCATTGGGAGCATATACCAGTATTAAATGATACGCGGTTTCGTTATTCAGCTCGGTGGCATCCTCATATTGATCGATTTGCACCACGCCCTGCTGAAGCAGATAATCGTAGGCTGTGGGAAGGTTACCACAAATTGCGACTTTGACGTTTCGATTCGCCATTTCCGCACTCCTTTCCTTTGATCTTAATGGGGTATTTTCTATGGTACTCATTATAGCAAAATTTTCCTCCCAAAACACTGGTGCGTAAATTTAGCCGTTTTTGCGTAAATTTAACCGTGGTCTTTTTCCTTTTGCCAGTTGACAGACCGATTCCATGGATCTGTTTTAAAAGTTTTCCTTTGTTTTTATCGACAAATGTCTTTCTCTGTGATAAATTATAGGTAAAGATCAAGGTAGCGAGGGGTGCTTATGAGAATCGCCATATGTGATGATGAGCGGATCTGTTTGTCACAGGTCAGCGGCATTGCAAGTGAATACGAACAGGCACATGCGGAACGCAGCATCGTTTTTGAGATGTTTTCCCATCCGGAGGACCTTTTAGAGGCAGCGGAGAAGATCGGCGGCTTTGATATCTATATCCTGGATGTGGTCATGCCCAGCCTGAATGGTATCGAGCTTGGCGTCAGGCTGCGGGGTGCGGGATACGACGGCAAGATCATCTATCTGACCTCCAGCGAGGAGTATTCTCTTGATGCCTTCCGCGTGAAGGCCTTTGACTATCTTATCAAGCCGATCACCCGTGATACATTTTTCCGGGCAGTGGATGAGGCCATCGCCACCATTGCCGAAAAAAAGGACAAGCTGCTGATCGTGAAGTCCAAGGAAAGAAGTGTAAAGGTTTCCTACGACAGCATTATGTATGTTGCGCTGGGCAAACGAACCGTTTGTTATTACCTTACCGGCGGCCGCACGGTGGAGTCCGTTACCTTGCGTACCACCTTTGCCGAGGCCATTGGGGAGTTGATAAACGATAAGCGGTTTGTGTTATCCGGGCAGAGTATGGCTGTGAATCTTGACCACATCACTCAGATCGAAAATGAGGCCGTGGTGTTTGGACGTACATACCGCGCCTTCCTCGGGGAAAAGAACTGCCGCAAGCTCCGCAGTATCTGGTCGAAGTATTTGTTTGATGAGGAGGGATGATGATGGAACTGCTTCGCGATCTATCCCTTATCTACAGCTTCGTGCATATCTTCATTATGTTCCATGCGCTGTTCGAGTCCCGGTATTCCAAGCAGAAGACCAGAACAATCGCTGCCTGCTTTGTGATCCCTTTGATTGCGATAAACTGGCTGCTGTTTTTGAAGCTCGGCTATGAGGGCTATGGCATATTGATGCTACTGACCCTCTCACTGCCTCAATGCATTCTGTACTGGATTCTCTCCAAGCATAGGGACGGTCGTTTCTTCTTTACCTATTGCATGGTGGATACGGTAGCGCTTGAAATATTCTATGTAACGAACCTGATCAACCACTATACAACGCCGGATACCTATATCGTGATGTTCGTGCTGCGGCTGGTCATCTATCCTTTGATCGAGTTTTGGGCGTATAAAAAGCTGCGTACCATGTACCTTGAGGTGCAGCACTATACCAAACAGGGTTGGGGCATGTTCGCTGTGATCAGTGTGCTGTTCTATGTGGCGATCACCCTCCAGATGAATTATCCCAGCTTCGTTACGGATAACCCGGCTCACCTGCCCGTGTTGGCTTTGCTGTTTGTGTTGATGCTGACGATCTATATCTACTTCATATCCGCACTGCGCCGCCAACAGCTTGCCCATGAACAATCCCAGCAGGAAAGCATTATGAGAGTGCAGGTCGCCAACATGGTTGCCCGGCTGGGTGAGCTTGGGGAGGCAAACCAGTCGTTCCGCAAGGAGCGTCACAATTTCCGTCACAAGCTGAAATTCATTGCCAGCCTTGTAGAATCGGAGCAATATGAAGAGCTTGCAAAGGTTGTCGCGGAATACGAGGACTCCTTGAATAAAACAAGGGTTGTACGGTATTGCAAAAGCGCCATTATTGATGCGGCACTTTCGGTATATATCAAAAAGGCGGAGAGCGCGGGGATTTCCGTCAAGTGCGGCTTTGCCTTCCCCGATACCTTTGAAGTAAACGAAAGCGAGCTTGCCACCGCCCTTGCCAACGCCATCGAAAATGCGATCAACGCCTGCGAAAAGCTGCCCAAGGAAGAACGGCACATTGAGATCAAGGTGCTTAGCGCCCCACAGTTTATGATCATGGTCAGAAACTCCTTTGACGGAAATGTGGAGTTTGATGAAAGAGGTATCCCCCAGACCCAGGAAGAAGATCACGGCTTCGGCACACACACCATTGCCGCACTGTGCGAAAAGGTTGGCGGCTACTGCGATTTTTTAGCAGAGGACAAGGTATTCACCCTGTATATGCACCTAAAATAAAACCAAAAGGGATGCTTTTGTGTCCCTTTTGGTTTTCTGGAGCGGGTGACGAGGCTCGTTTGCATTTTGCTTCACAAAACTAAGGTTTCGCCGGGGCCCTACCCGGCGACCGGCAGTCCCCCGGACTGTCGGATTTGACGGTTCGAGTCTCTTTCATATAAAAATAAGAGGGATGCTTTTGCATCCCTCTTATTTTTATGGAGCGGGTGACGAGGCTCGAACTCGCTACCTCCACCTTGGCAAGGTGGCGCTCTACCGGATGAGCTACACCCGCGGAACAAGAGACATTATAGCATGTTTTTCATAAAAGTCAAGAGCATTATGAAAAAACTGCTACATTCTCTTGTTTTGTATTTTCGGGTCACCCTGTGGCAAATAGAGAATAGTCCCATACGTATCCACTCATATTCTCGTCTATCTGCAAGCCAAAGGCACCTACCTCGTTGCATTGCAGCAAATCTACATGGTAATACATATCCTTCAGCTTCAGCAAATTCCAGCACCAGGGTTCCCCGTTCTTTGTTCCGGATACCACCTGACACTGAAGACCGACCTGACGGCACATGGCCATATACACCAGCGCAAAGGCTCTGTTGTCGCCAACTCCGTGGCGTAAAAGGCTGTATGCCGGGGTAATGGAGGTTTCATATGTATAATCGTAGCGTTCCATCAGGAAAGTGTACAGCTGGGAATATTTTTCCAGATCCCCTGCATCCGTGTTTACATAATACTGGGCAGATTTAAAGATATCCGTTACCAGCGATTTCATAGAGAGCAGTGCTTCCCGGCTGCTTTGATACTGAAACACGATCTCCATGACCCGATCGTTTCCCGCTTCCGGGTAGCACGCCACGGAGACCCGGGGTTCTTCCATGCAGCTTTGGGGATTTTCACTTACGTAATTTTGCACAAACTGCGCAATATCCTTTTCCTGATACTCCCGAACTCGCAGGACAAGACGCATATCGCTGTTCTCCAGCGCAAGACGAACCAGCTCCAGCGCGTCGCTCATGCTCCGTGCCTGTTTGATACGGAGGATCTCAGCCCGATTGTGCAGATATTGGATCTTCACCGCGATCGCACGCTTACCGGCATTGGTACCTACTTCATATTCGATTTTGCTTACCGCATATGCGCCGATGGCAGTGCTGCTCCTGACATAATTGATTGCGTTTTCCATATAGCTAACACACTGGTCATCGGTAAGGTCGGCCATATACAGGACACCCTCCTGTGTTCCATCTTCCACCAGATCTGTCAGCGCGTTGCACAGCTCCTCAAAGGAACGTGCCACAGCCGTTTCATCTGGTTGTTTTTCCCCTTCGTCCAGATAGGGAGTCACATTCACATATTGACCGCTAAGCCATGCGCTGCACCCGGACAATACCATGGCAAAACACAGGATACAGGCAACCGTTGTGCTGACTCGTTTCATATTGTCCAGTCCTTTCTTACAGAGCGTCTTTGGAATAGCGGGAGAAGCCGTCTCCCAGAACCTGGTGGGCTTCCTGCACGATGATAAAAGCATCCGGGTCGATCTCCACCACCAGCCGCTTCAGGTCTGCCAGCTGCTGCTTTTTCACCGCTGTCAGCACCACCTTAGTGGCTTCATGGCGGTAGGTACCTTCCCCGTGGAGGAAGGTTGCGCCCCGCTCCAGTTCATCGGAGATCACCTGCGCCACCTTGTCATATTCCTTGGTAATGATCAGCGCCACCTTGGAATAATCAAACCGGTAAACCACCGCATCGATCACCTGGCCCGTTACAAAAATGACAATGCCACTATACAGTGCGGGGGTGATATCCCAAAACACCAGGCCGGTCAGCACCACCACACACAGGTCAAAGCATATACTGATGGTGCCGATGGGTACATTCTGATACTTCAGCTTCAGCAGCCGGACGATAATATCCGAGCCGCCAGTGGATACACCGGAAACAAACACGAGCCCCAACCCTGCACCGCAGATCACACCGCCGTACAGTGCGCCGATCAGCGGCTCTGTCTGGGGAGTAGGCAGCATAGCAAAGGCATCCAAAAACACAGAGCTAAACACCATACCGATCAAGGATCCGAAGAAAAATTTCTTGCCGATCTTCAATCCACCGATGGCAAACAGCGGTAAATTCATGATCGCCGTAACCGTACCCACCGTGCCGATTCCAAGCACATGGACAATGATCATCGCCAAACCGGACAGGCCGCCTGCATTGAGCTCATTGGGTACCAGAAATAGGTTAAACCCCAAGCCGAACAGAGCGCAGCCTACGGCAATCTTAAGGATTTCCAGGATGGATTTGTAAATCTTCTGCATAGATACTCCGTTACATGTCAAAACTGATCTGTTTTTCCGGCGCGTCCTCTTCCTTCAAGATCGCGCCCGCTGTAGGAATGGTTTTATTGCGATAACGGCTTGCGTTGGTGATCCCGCTTTCCTCCAGCGCCACCACATTGCTGAGCATCGCTTTCTTCTTCAGGGACATGACCGCCACACCCTGGGTGTTCTTGGTGGTCTTGGGCAGCAGCTGGGCGGTGGAGATGATCGCTGCCCGTCCGTCGGTGGAGTAGAGCACCACCTGCCTGTCCTCCGTGATCGCCATAGCCGATACCAACGGACTCTTATCAGAGAATGCAGAGGTCAGACGGCGGCGATTTGTTTTCGTTTCGTAGGCATTCAGCGGCACCTTGGCACCTTTTCCGTTCTGGAAGAAGAACAGTGCAAAGCCCTTGTAGTCTCCGGGCAGCAACACCTGCAGTACCGTCTCGCCGGGATCCATGCCCAGCTTCTGGGGCAGGTAATCGCCCAGAAGGGATGCCTTGCTATCCTCAAAGTCCGAGAGTCTGGACTTGTAGCATTGCCACTGGTTGGTAAACACCAGGATCTCCGCCTTGTTGGTGGTCTCCGTGGAGAAGGCCAGAGAATCCCCTTCCTTAAACTTCTGCTCGCCGGACATCCGCAGGCTGGCTTGGGTGATCTTCTTCAAGTAGCCTTCCTTGGAAACGAACAAGGTCACAGGATAGTTGGGGGTGTCATCCTCCTCGCTCTCCGGTTCGATCTGCTGGATCTCATAAATGATTTCGGTCATGCGGGGCTTGCCGTGCTTTTCCGCCACATGCTTCAGTTCCCCAATGATCACATTCTTCAGCCTACGGCTGCTCTTTAAGGTTGCCTCAAGGTCTGCGATCTCCTTTTCCAGATCGTCCACTGCCCGCAGTTGCTTGAGGATGTACTCTTTGTTGATATTCCGCAGCTTGATCTCCGCCACAAAATTGGCTTGGATCTCATCGATACCAAAGCCGATCATTAGGTTGGGGACTACTTCGCTCTCCAGCTCCGTCTCCCGAATGATCCGGATGGCCTTGTCGATGTCCAGCAGGATCCGCTCCAGACCCTTTAATAGGTGCAGGCGGTCTTCCTTTTTCTTGATCTGGAAGAACAGGCGGCGCTTAACGCAGTCCGTTCTCCAGGCGGTCCACTCCTCCAAAATCTCACCGATGCCCATCACCCGGGGCATACCGGCAATGAGGATGTTGAAATTGCAGGCAAAGCTATCCTGCAGGGGGGTCAGCCGGAACAGGCGCTGCATTAGCTTCTCCGGATCTGCGCCCCGCTTCAGGTCGATAGTGATCTTCAGACCGCCCAGGTCTGTCTCATCCCGGATATCCACGATCTCCTTGACCTTACCGGCCTTGTTCAGCTCCACGATCTTGTCGATGATGGCTTCTGTAGTGGTGGTATAGGGGATCTGGGTGATCTCGATCAGATTGCCGCTCTTTTCATAGTGCCACTTTGCCCGCAGCTTAAAGCTGCCCCGGCCCGTGGAATATATCTCACGGGTTGCGGCTTCATCAAACAGAAGCTCTGCGCCGGTGGAAAAGTCCGGTCCGGGCAGGGTCTCCAGAATATCATGCTCCGGATTTTCCAGCAAAGCAATGGCTGTATCGCACACCTCTTTCAGGTTAAACGAGCAGATGTTGCTGGCCATGCCAACCGCGATGCCCTGATTGGCGGACACCAGCACATTGGGGAAGGTGGTGGGAAGCAGGGCAGGTTCTTTCATAGAGCCGTCATAGTTATCCACCATATCCACCGTGTCGGAGTCAATATCCCGGAACAGCTCTGTGCAGATACCGTCCAGCTTGGCCTCCGTATACCGGGAGGCGGCATAAGCCATATCCCGGGAGTATACCTTACCGAAGTTACCCTTGGAGTCCACAAAGGGGTGCAGCAATGTCTCGTTGCCCTTGGCAAGGCGCACCATGGTCTCATAGATCGCTGCATCGCCGTGGGGGTTCAGCTGCATGGTTTGGCCTACGATGTTGGCAGACTTTACCTTGCCGCCACTGAGCAGGCCCATCTTGTACATGGTGTACAGCAGCTTTCTGTGGGAAGGCTTAAAGCCGTCGATCTCCGGAATGGCCCGAGACACGATCACGGACATGGCATAGGGCATATAGTTGACTTCCAGTGTCTCCGTGACCGGCTGCTCAACCGTAGAACCAACCAAACCCACTACTCCGTCGGTATTAACCTTCTTTTTATTCTGTTCCAGTTCCTTTTTTTTCTTAGCCATGGATAACCCCTCTTAGGAAATATCTGCCAGTTCCAGGTATCTGCTGCCGTTTTCCGCAATAAAATTCTTGCGGTCCTGCAGAGCATCTCCCAGCAGCATATCGAAATAGTAAGCGGTGCGTTCTGCGTCCTCCGGCATCACCTTGATCAGCCGGCGGGTCTCCGGATTCATGGTGGTCATCCACATCATTTCCGGATCGTTCTCGCCAAGACCCTTGGAGCGCTGGATCTTCACCTTCTTGCCCTCCAACTCCTTGAGGATCTTCACCTTCTCCGCTTCTGTATAAGCAAACCAGGTCTTATCCTTGCAGGTGATCTCAAACAGAGGAGATTCCGCAATATACACAAAGCCGTCCCGGATCAGGGTGGGGCAAAGACGGTAGATCATAGTCAGAATCAGGGTGCGGATCTGGAAGCCGTCGTAGTCGGCATCGGTACAGATAACCACTTTGTTCCAGCGCAGATTGTCAATGTCAAAGTTGGAAAGCTCCTTTCCTTCCTTACCCTGTACTTCCACGCCGCAGCCCAATACTTTCATCAGGTCTGTAATAATGGGAGAGGCAAAGATCTTATTATAATCTGCCTTCAGGCAGTTCAGGATCTTGCCTCGCACCGGCATAATGCCCTGGTACTCCGCATCCCGAGACTGCTTGACAGAGCCCATTGCGGAGTCGCCCTCCACGATGTAGAGTTCCCGGACATTTACATCCTTGCTCCGGCAATCCACAAACTTCTGCACCCGGTTGGCAATATCCAGTTTGGTAGACAGGTTCTTTTTGATGTTGCTTCTGGTCTTTTCCGCGCTTTCACGAGCACGCTTGTTGATCAGGATCTGCTCCGCTGCTCGGTCGGCTTCCTGCTTATTCTCCAAAAACCATACCTGCAGCATTTCCTTGAAGAAGCTGGTCATGGCCTCTTGGGTGAATTTGGAGTTGACAGATTTTTTGGTCTGGTTCTCAAAGCAGCCGATGGTGGAGAAGCAGTTGGTGACGATTACCAGACTGTCCTGCACATCCTGGAAAATGATCTTGCTTTCGTTCTTGGTGTACTTGTTGTTATCCTTCAAATACTTATCGAAGGCTGTGACAAAGCCGGAGCGCACCGCTCTGTCCGGGCTACCACCATACTCCAGCCAGGAGGAGTTGTGATAATACTCTGTGTGGTGCAGCTGCTTGGAAAAGCAGAAGGAGGCTGTGATCTTCAGCTTCATCTCCGGGCGGTTCTCCGCATCCCGACCCCGGCGCTCAGTCTCCCAGAACACCGGCATGGTAAAGGCATTATCCCCTACCATCTCCTCAATATACTGGCGGATGCCGTCGCTGTAGCAGTATTCCTCTTCCTCAAACTTCTTACCCACCTGGTTGCGGAACTTAAAGGTAATGCCCTTGTTCACCACCGCCTGCCGCCGCAGTACATCCCGGTAGTAATCGGCAGGGATGTTGATATCGGTAAACACCTGCTTATCCGGCCGCCAATGGAACACAGAACCGGTTTTACGGCCCCGGTCGGTGGGTTCTTTCTTCAGGCCGCCCTTGTTTCTGCCCTTTTCAAAGTGCAGGTCGTACCGGAAGCCGTCCCGGCGGATGGTGGCATCAAAAAATTCCGAGGCATACTGGGTGGCACAGGAGCCCAGACCGTTCAGACCCAGGGAGTACTCATAGTTTTCGCCATTTTCGCCATACTTACCGCCGGCGTACATCTCACAGAACACCAGCTCCCAGTTGTAGCGCTTTTCTTTCTCGTTATAGTCCACAGGACAGCCACGGCCAAAGTCCTCCACCTCTACGGACAGATCTTCATACCGGGTCACGATCACCGTGTCTCCGTGTCCCTCTCTTGCCTCGTCGATGGCATTGGAGAGGATCTCAAACACCGCATGCTTACAGCCCTCCAGATCGTCAGAGCCAAAGATGACCGCCGGACGTTTCCGAACGCGCTCCTCGCCCTTGAGCATGGAAATGCTGGAGTTGCCGTACTGTTCCTGTCTTGCTTTTGCCATATCGAATACCTGCCGCATTTCATAATTTTTCTAGTATATTATACGCATTTTGTGCCATAAAGTCAATATTCTATACTATATATTGTGGTTCGTTCTGAGTTCTATTCTGCCTTTTGGGGACATACCCTGTGGTAGACCGTAGCAGGACTTGCTCCTGCAAGAATGGAGGCTGGCAATGGAAAGCATTTATGGAAGCATCGCCGCCAGGACCGGCGGCAATATTTACATCGGTGTGGTAGGCCCGGTACGCACCGGAAAATCCACCTTTATCAAACGGGTCATGGAGCAGATGGTGATCCCCAATATCCAGGAGCCCTATCGGCGGGAACGGGCCCGGGATGAGCTGCCCCAAAGCGGCTCCGGCAGAACCATTATGACAAGCGAGCCGAAATTCATCCCCGAGGAAGCTGTGGAGATCTCTCCCGACGGCACTGCCCTGCTACGGGTGCGGATGATCGATTCGGTGGGCTATATGGTAGCCGGTGCCACAGGGGCTATGGAGGACGGTGTGCCCCGCATGGTAACCACCCCCTGGTATGACTACGAGATCCCCATGACAGAGGCTGCCGAGCTTGGCACCAAAAAGGTCATGGAGGAGCATTGCACCATTGGCCTTGTGGTCACAACAGACGGCAGCATTGCCGACATTCCACGGCAGGACTATCTTGCTGCGGAGGAACGGGCGATTCTGGATATGCAGGCCACCGGCAAACCCTTTCTTGTGATCATCAACACCGCAGATCCCAAGGGGGATGCCGCCCAACAGGTGCAGGCATTTTTGCGTGAGCGCTTTGGTATTGACGCTGTCATCGCCGATTGTCAGGCGCTGACCGTCTCCCAGATCTGCGATCTGTTGGGCAAGCTCCTTTACCAATTCCCGTTACAGCAGCTGCATATCCATCTGCCCCGGTGGATGGATGCGTTGGAAGACAACCATCCTGTCAAAGCGGAGCTATACTCGGCGCTGACGGATCGCTTTCAAGGCATCGGTAATCTGGAGCAGGCCGGTTCTCAGCTGCAAACACTGGCCGAGCTGGAGCAAGTGACTGCCGTTCATCTTTCGCACACCGATCTTGCCACCGGCACGGTGGTCTGCACCCTTGCCTTCCCGGATTCTTTGTTCTATGAAATTCTCAGCAGCCGGGCCGGCATGCCCATCGAGAACGAGGGCGCCCTGCTGTCACTGCTGACAGAGCTCTCCGCGGTAAAGAAGGATTACGATAAAATCTCCGACGCCCTGGCCTCCGCCCGGGCTACCGGATACGGGATCGTGATGCCGGGAGAAGGAGATATGACCCTGCAAACACCGGAAGTAGTCCGCAAGGGTAGTACCTATGGGGTCAAGCTGAAGGCCGGCGCCCCTTCCATTCACATGATTCGGGTGGACATCGACACGGAGATCAGCCCCATGGTGGGTGGCGAACAGCAGTCTCAGGATATGATTGCGTATTTTAGCTCCGAAGAGCCGGATAGGCTGTGGCAGAGCAACATCTTCGGAAAATCCGTCTATGCCCTAATTCAAGAGGGGCTTACCACCAAATTGGTCCGCACGCCCGATGACGTGCGTGAGAAGATCCGGGGCAGTCTGACCCGGATCGTGAACGAAGGTGCTTCCGGGCTGATCTGCCTGATTCTGTAATTCCCCGTTTCTTTCCATAAAACCGTTAAAAGGGCGTCGCAAGATGCCCTTTTTTCTTTTTTAATCTCTTTACCTGGGGGAAATAATATGCTAAAATAGAAAACAGCATTCATCAGGGGGATCATTATGAATTTGTCACGGCTAAAAGAGAAAAAATGGAACTTCATTGCATTGGCATTTGTATTCCCGTTTGTGGGGATGCTCTTTGTCATGCTGATCAGTCAATACGCCCCCTTCGGAAAATACTCCATGCTGTATTCGGATATGTACCACCAGTACTTTCCCTTCTTTTTGGAATTCCGTGAATCCCTTTTGTCCGGGGACTCTCTGCTGTACAACTGGAGCGTGGGTCTTGGCATCGATTACCTGGGGCTGTATGCCTATTACCTGGCATCTCCTTTGAATCTTTTAAGCATTCTGGTGCCGAAGAGCTGGATGCTGAGCTACTTCTCTTTGCTGGTACCTGTGAAGCTGAGTCTTGCCAGCATGTTTTTCGCCATCTTTCTGAAGAAGATCTTCCACCGGGACGACCTGTCCATTTCCCTGTTCGGCTGCTTTTACGGTCTGTGCGCCTGGGCGCTGGGATATCAGTGGAACATCATGTGGTTGGATACCTTTGCCCTGCTGCCGCTAGTGATCCTAGGCATGGTCTCCCTTCTGAAAGAGCGAAAATTCATCCTGTACACCCTGACTTTGTTTCTGTCCATCTGGGCCAATTACTATATCGGTCTGTTTACCTGCATTTTTGTGCTGCTGGTGTTTTTCTGCTATGAAATTTGCCGCTGGCAGGGTGTGAAGCGGTTTCTGTCCGATCTGAGCGTGATGGCGATCTTCTCGCTGCTGGCTATCGGTATGACCGCCATTCTGGAGCTTCCCACTCTGGCAGCCTTGCAGAACACCCAATCCAGTGTCAACAAATTTCCCAAGGATTTTCAGCTGAACATCACCGACAACGACACATGGCAAGGTCTGCTGGACGCCATGCGGCAGGTTGCCGGCAACATGAACGGCGGCTTGGTGCCCACCTTTAAGGAGGGGCTTCCCAACCTGTACTGCGGTGTCATCTCCACCGCTCTCAGCTTTGTCTATCTCACCTGCAAGCAAGTCCGGCTCAGAGACAAAATCTGCTGCGTCGTCCTGCTGCTGTTTTTCAATGTCAGCTTCATCATTCGGCAGCTGGATTATGTTTGGCACGGCTTCCACTTCACCAACATGATCCCCTACCGGTTCAGCTTCCTCTACAGCTTTGTGCTGCTGTACATGGCATACAGCGCGTGGATCCACCGGGAATCCTTCAAATTATGGCAGCTCATCGTCTCTGGAGTGCTCTGTATCGGCATTCTTCTGTGCACCAACGACTACTCCGATGCGGTATTCTGGGCCTACAACGGCGTTGCTCTGCTGCTGTATTTCTCTGCACTCATCTATGCTGTATGCAGCCAAAACAAACCGGAGGAACTGTCCTCTGCTGAAGATATGCTGTGTGCAGAACCTGTTGTGGCGCAGGCTTCTTCCATTAACGCCAAAGCTGCCTCCGGCCAGATCCTTTTGGCGATCATGGCTGTGGAATTGATCTTGAATCTTGTGAATTTCGGTGTGAATTTTTCCGGCAGCAATGTTTCCAACTATCCCAAGGGAAAAAGCTCTGCCGTAGCTGTGATACACGCCATGGAGCAGCGGGAGGACGGCACCCTGTTTTACCGGGCAGAGGCAACCCACACTCAGACCTATAACGATGGCGCTCTAAATGGATATAATGGCATTACCACTTTCACAAGCTCCGCCAATGTCCATGTTACCGAATTTATGAAAACGCTGGGATATGGCGCCAAAAACACCTATAACCGCTACAGCTTTGAGGAAAGCTCTCCGGTTTCTAACCTGTTTCTGGGCATTAAATACATGCTGGAGCGGGACGGCAAGGTGGAGGAAAATCCCTACTTTGATGAAATTACCAGTGCGGGGAATGTGCACCTTTTGGAGAACAATGCCTACCTGCCCTTGGGCTTTTTGGCAAATTCTCAGCTTGTCAATGTGGACTTCACCAAGCCAGGGAACGGCAGTGTGTTTGATTTCCAGAACCGGCTGGTGCGCCAGGCCACCGGTATTGATGACGATGTGTGGTATATCCTGCCCGGATCCCGCTTGACCATCAACGGAAAAGGGCCTACTCTGAACGCGCAGCTAAGATCCGGCTACTGCACTTATAGCACAGATGATGAAAAAGGCACAATCACCTACAGCTACACCGCAGACCGGGAAGGCCTGATGTGCGTCTCTTTGGAGCTTTCCAAGAAAAACAATTTCTCCTTCTGGCTCAACGGCACAGAGCTCTACAGCGAAACCTACAGTCTCCCCCAATCTCTGGCTGTGAGTATGGTGCGCCCCGGTGATGTAGTGGAGATTGAGCTTAAATGCAAAACCAATGAAACGGGCAACATCAAAATCACCTCTGCTATCCTTGATGATGCCCTGTTCCGCCAAGCCTATGATATCCTGGCTGCATCCACTCTGGAGTTGACCCATTTCAGCAATACCCATGTAGAGGGGCAGATCTCCTGCAATCGGGACGGTGTCCTGTATACCTCCATCCCCCAAAACGGCAACTGGTATGCAACTGTGGATGGTGAGCCGGCGGAAATCGTGCTTATCGGCAACGCCATGTCCGGTTTGCTTCTGCCGGAGGGCAATCATACGGTCGCCTTCTATTACCACAACACCGCTTTTTCACTGGGTTGGAAAATTAGTCTTCTGTGTGTTTTGGTGCTGGCTGGGTTGTATCTGACTGTCTACCGGCCCGCGTTTTCCAAGAGAAAAGGTAAATTTGAACGGTAACCAAGTGATTTGTCAAACTAAGTGCAACACTTTTTGAAGTTCAAGATCCCAAAGGTGTTGTGCAGAAACGAATTTAAGAACCTTACGGGGCCTGGCGTTGATCAACGCCAGGTTTCGTTTTAGTGTGGTCGGACTAACCCTGGA